>DATKUV010000072.1:0-9002 GCA_035530415.1 Candidatus Nanoarchaeia archaeon
CTGCCAGAATTTTGATATCAGCCACAGGGGCAGTGGAGAAAGTATGACCGAAGAGCAGCTGGCTGAGAGTATGCTCTGGCTTCAGCGAATTGGATGTCATAATATCAATCTGGTCACTCCGACCCATTATACTCCCCAACTGGTCAAGAGTATAGCCATTGCAGCCAGGAAAGGGCTGAGACTTCCCATTGTTTACAACTGCAGCGGGTATGAAAGTGTTGAGACATTGAAGCTGCTTGATGGGATAATTGACATATATATGCCAGATATGAAATACGGGAAAATGGAGAGTGCAAAACTGTACAGCGATGCCCCCGATTATTTTGAGATCAACAAGGCCGCCGTACGGGAGATGCATAGACAGGTGGGTGATCTTGTGATCGAACATGATATTGCCTGGCACGGCCTGTTGATCAGGCATCTCATACTGCCCAATGATGCGGCCGGGAGTCTTAATGTATTTGAGTTCATTGCAAATGAAATTTCAAAAAACAGTTATGTTAACATCATGTTTCAGTACCGTCCGGTGTTCTATGCAAAAGAGTATGAAGAAATAAAACACGCACCGTATGTGGAAGAATATTATAATGTACTTGATATGGCAAGGGGCTTGGGCCTGCACAAGGGATTTCCCGGAGAGTAAAAGGATTTTCCCCGACCTGGTTACACCTTCCACTTAAGGAACTGGTAGATCGTTTATGAAAATAGGACCGGTTTATTATTTTGATTCCTGATACAACCCCTGAAGCAGCAGTGCATCCTCTTCCAGGTTAGGGCTTTCACAGATCACAGTACCTTTGACATCATAATCCCTCCATGCCTTGATAAGACCTTTATAATCCAGATCTGACTCCTGAAGTATCAAATGGTTCCTTTCACCTTTAGGCCCATATTCAATGCCAGACACATGGATATGCATATTATCCAATCCTTCCTTTCCCAGATATTCCTCGATCATATCAAGTATCCCGCAGAACTCTTCATATGAATTCAATTCCCCACCCCTGGCATGCAGATGAGCAAAATCATAGCACGGCATAATCCCTTCGATATCAGCACTCAGTTCAAGAAGTTCGGTAAGGCTGCCGAACTGTGAACTCTTCCCTGTAGTCTCGGGCCGCAGCATTATCTCTATTCCCGCGTCCGCCAGTTGGTCCACCATTTCCATCATATGGGTCTTCACAATACCGTATACCATATCATGGGGATCTGTATGATAGAATGCCGGATGGAATACCACACTACGACCTCCAAAAATGGCTCCAATACGGGCTGATTCCAGAATCCGCTTTTTGCTGGCTTCCACCTTCTCGATCTCCCGGGAGTTCAGGTTGATATAATATGGAGCATGGACGCTTAGCGCTACATCTTTCTTTTTTGCTATTTCACCCAATTGACTGGCTGTTTCATCCCCCATCTTCACTCCCCTAACAAATTCCACTTCCATACAGCTTAGTCCAAGTTCCTTGACCCGGAATATGCCAGATAATGAATTTCGATTCATGGCACTGATGGGGACACCGGCTGTTCCAAATCTTAATCTGTTCATATAGCTGTCAAATCAGGTGGATAAATATAAGACAGTTTGTTTTTTAACACAAATGTGTCATACAATTATCTTGGGCAGTTATTATTCCCATCCACTAAAAAATGTATTTACCTCAATACTGCCCGTATTTCTCATTTTTTCGATCTATCTTAGGAAAACCTAAAATCCAGGCAGCATTATTATTATTATTTACCAGCCAATGTCTGATATATTCAAATTATTACATCCAAAAATCCAATCCACTCTGTTAAGAATGGGATTTTCTGACCCTACCGAACCCCAGGTGCGCACCATCCCCAAACTTTTAAAAGGTGAGAACCTGCTGCTTATCGCCCCCACAGGTAGTGGTAAGACTGAAAGTGCAGTACTCCCGCTTTTCCATCATATTTTGAGCCTTCCTCCAGAAGGACGAACTGGTATTTCAGCACTATATATCACGCCGCTCAGGGCGCTTAACCGTGATATGCTCTCCCGGCTGGAACAGATGGGGGCTGATCTTGAGATAGATGTGCAGGTGCGCCACGGAGATACCACCAAATATCAGCGCCAGAAACAGAGCACTCACCCGCCTGATTTGATGATAACTACACCTGAGACCCTGCAGATTATGCTTACTGGTAAGAACTTGCGTAAACACCTGGAATCGGTACGATTTGTGGTGGTGGATGAGGTACATGAGCTGGCATCCAGTAAAAGGGGGGCCCAATTGTCTATTGCCCTGGAACGACTGGTGGAAGTGTCTGGCGAGTTCCAGAGGATAGGACTATCTGCAACAGTGGGCAGTCCCATCACAGTAGCCAGGTTCCTTGCAGGTACGCACAGGGAGGTGGGTGTGGTTGAGGTATCCATTTACAAGGACCTGGATTTTAGTGTATTAACCCCACAGGTCACCCAGGATGACAGGAAAAAAGCACAGGAGCTGATGTGCTCCCCTGAAATGGCATCTCATTTGCGGGTCATTGGAGATATTGTAGATTCAAATACATCTACCCTGATCTTTGTAAATACCAGGGAGGCTGCTGAAGCATTAGGGTCCAGGTTCAAAATGCTGGGCAGGTCCATAGGTGTGCATCATGGTTCTTTGTCCAAGGAGATCAGGATCGAAATGGAGGAGATGTTCAAGTCCGGTGATCTGAAAGGGCTTATCTGCACCAGCTCCATGGAACTGGGGATTGATATCGGGGATGTAGACCATGTAGTGCAGTACAATTCACCCAGGGAGGTATCCAGATTGATACAGAGGGTGGGCCGAGCAGGTCACCGGATCCATGAGACTTCCAGAGGGACTATAATCACCACTATTCCTGATGATGTGATGGAATCCTGGGCGATTGTTGACAAAGCTCAGGAGGGGGAGCTGGAAGAAACATTGATCCACGAAGGATCTGCTGATACCATTGCAAACCAGATCGCCGGATTGGTACTTGATTTCGGGGAACTCGACAGCCAGCGCATTTATGATATTGTGACCCGGGCGTATCCTTACCGCAATATTACCAGGGAGCTGATAGATTCCATAATTAAACAGGTTATTGAGAACAGGCTGGTCTGGTCTGAAGAGGGGCAGGACAAAGTGAGCCGGCGGCGGAAAAGCTGGCAGTATTATTACAAGAACCTGTCCATGATTCCTGATGAGAAAAAATATGATGTATTTGATATAGTGAGCGGCAGATCCGTGGGTGTACTGGATGAAATATTTATTATCAATTTCATAAAACCGGGCGCGGTTTTTATTGCGAAAGGGGATATGTGGCGGGTGATGGAGGTCATCCATGATAAACAGCGCATCAGAGTAGAACCTGTATCAGACCCTGGCGGGGAGATCCCGAACTGGATCGGTGAAGAGATACCTGTACCTTTTAGTGTAGCAGATAAGGTGAGCAGTATCAGGAGTTCGATCGCTAACAAGATCGTTGAAGGGAACTCGGACGAAGATATCGCAGCAGATTTCCAGAAAAAGTACCCATCTGATAAAGCAACCACTCTGGGTGTGGTGACACTTATCCGTAAACAGCTGGATGGGGGCTTTACAGTTCCATCCAGGGAAACCATTGTTGTGGAGAAAGTGGAAAATTCTATAATAATCAATGTGTGCGGAGGTCATAAGGTCAATTTTACCCTGGGCAGGGTGCTGAGTGCTCTCTTGTCAGCCAGACTGGGAAGCAGCGTGGGTATGGAGATCGATCCGTACAGGTTAAAACTTGACATGCCCAGGCAGATCAAACCTGCCGACGTGGTACGATTGATACTCGAGCTTGATCCTGTGCATGTGGAGCCCATTATTGAGATGTCCCTGAAGCACACCACTTTCTTTAAATGGAAAATGATCCAGGTGGCCAAGAAGTTCGGAGCACTTGATTATGATGCTGATTATGACCGGATAAGCATGCAGAAGCTGCTTGATGTGTATGGGGGGACCCCGATGTATGATGAAGCGGTCAGGGAGATCTTCCAGGAAAAGCTGGATATTACCAGGACAATTAGTATCCTTGAACGGATTTCATCAGGACAGATCATGCTGGTTGTGGGAAAGTCCAGTCCAATTGGTTCAGCAGGATTTTTGGGCGGCAAGGACCTGGTCTCACCTGCAAAGGCAAATGCATCCATTATCGAAGCCCTTAAGCAGAGGATCATGAACGACAGGGTGATACTTTTCTGTGTCACCTGTAAGAAATGGGTCTCGAAACGCAAGGTGTCCAATGTGCCAGATATTATTGAATGCCCTGTATGTGACAGCAAGATGGTTGCGGTATTGAAACCATGGGAAGAGGAAGAGATCAAGGTGGTGCGGAAAAAAGATAAGACTGCTGACGATCTGAAAAGGACGCGTAAGGTCAACAGGAATGCAAGCCTTGTACTATCACACGGTAAGACTGCGGTCATTGCTCTTGCAAGCCGGGGGCTGGGGCCTGAGACTGCATCCAGGGTTATCAGGAAGATGCGTCTGGATGAGGATGGTTTTTATCGGGATATTCTGGCAGCTGAGCGGAATTATGTCAAGACAAAGAGATTTTGGGATTAAATGAATTGTTCGTATAACCACAAACTATATTATTATACAGTCCATATTATATTATTGTAAAAGCCGTGTCTTACATAAAAGACAAAAAAAAACACGAATATGACCCTCCTATATTTATACCGTGTTTTGATTGAAAGAATCACAACACGGCTTTTACATTACATATTTTTTATTGCATCGGCATAAATCCAGAAAATCGTTGGATGTGATAAATGCCAAAATAACTGAATTTTGGAACTGTGCCGATGAAGGGATGGGGGCAGGGATTGAGATATAAATGGCAACGAACTCAAAACGAACGCGTACGAACTCTGAGTTCGTATCAGTTAGCCCCCACACCACAAGAGCGAGCGGAGCAGATCGGGAAGGGCACCCGGCCAGAGTGAAGACGAAGGGGCAGCAGGTGCTTTTCTATTATTTCTTATTGTTGAGTTTTTTTTTCAACCGCTTTTATAAAATGCAGGTTATATTCTTTATTGCCTTTAGCTCCTTCCTCACCACATAGCGGCAGAGAGGGGTATTTCACAAACTAAAATTCCACCTTTGGTGCAATTTCTGCCGCTTCATCAGCTTCAAAGTACAGCTTCTCATCAAATCCAAACATATTTGCCACAATCCCGGCAGGCATTCGTTTAATCTTTGTATTGTATGCTCTGACCTGTTCATTGTAGCGCATTCTTTCCACTGCAATGCGATTTTCAGTCCCTTCGAGTTGCGCCTGGAGTGCCAGGAAGTTTTCGTTTGCCTTAAGATTTGGGTAGTTTTCCACTACCAGAAGAAGTCTGGATATTGCAGAATCCATGCTGTCTGCAGCTTCCATTTTACTCTGTTGTGTGGTTGCAGCACCCCATTGACTTCTGGCCGCAGTAATCTCTGTTAGGACTTCTTCTTCATGTGCAGCATACCCTTTCACTGTGGAAACAAGGTTGGGTATAAGGTCTGCCCTTCTTTGGTACTGGCTTTCCACCTGTGCCCATGATGCGTCAACCCCTTCTTCGGCTGCCACAAAGCCGTTGTATGTGGAAAGAAACCACCCTCCAGTCAATAATATAATCAGAACGATGGCGCCGATAACTCCAAAGAGCATATTTCTTGTGTTCATTCATTCACCTCAAGTTCATCAATAATTTCTCCGATATCAGATAATATCCTTATTATATGTTCGATATATTGTTCTTTATCTTTACTCATTTTGGAAGTCTTTTGCCTTATGCTGTAAATGTCTTCCAGAACCTGGGTGTCTATTCCATACCCATCTGCCACAATCCTGAATAATTCTTCAGTATCAGTCCAGTCATTGCGTAAATCCTTCAGATGAATCAGGCCCCCAAGGATGGGCATGATGGCCGGAACTGCCGCAAGAATAAGGTGTTCAAGATCCTTGCCTTTAAACTGGAGGTATTCCTCCCTGAGATGGATCAGCTTAGAGCGAAACTCGAACTCAAGCTGGTGACGCAGGTGTTTCTTTGATATTTTGATGTCAGCCAAACAATCCTCGCCATGGAATACCTCATAGTGCTGCTTGATATTTAAAAACTCAATTGGGAATACATCAACCCCGTCTGTGAGTTCTTCCTTTGTCATAACAAGAGGTACTTCCTTAAGTGGTTTTATTGATTGTAGCGTGGTAAAATCAATGTGGTTACAAACCGCAAGAAGTCGTGTCTCATCGCCTGTGTGGTACTGCACCAGTGCCACCAGATTACTGCCAAGAATATCTGTAAGTTTTTCTATCTGTGTATCCGCTGTCATGCAATCACCCATGTAATATTATCATTAATTCCCTATATCTTTAATTCTCATTGATTTTGTGGCCATATTCACCAACTTCCACCAAATCCACCGCCACCGGACATTCCACCACCGAATCCACCGAATCCACCGCTGCCAGACATTCCTCCACCGAATCCACCGCCCAATCCGCCAATATAAATACCGCCCATACCCCTTTTACCTCGCCCTTTGAGAGCTGCAAGACCAAATAGTACTAATATAATAGCAAAAAACAAAAATGGCCAGATAGATTCGCCATCATTGGATTGTCCTGTTTGCTTCATGCTATATCTTGATATTACTTCCTCATTCCCTTCAATAAGTCCCTCAATTACCACGATGGACTCATAGATTCCCTTTCCATAATCCCCATTCCTGAAATTGGGTACTATTATCCTGTCCCCGATGTTCACCTTCATACTGTCTGTTATGACTCCCTCCAGGCCATAGCCCACCTCAAAGCGATACTCACGCTCCTGTTTGGATACCAGAATCAACAACCCGTTGTCCCTGTCGGTTTTGCCTATGCCTGCCTGTTGGAATAGATTTACAGCATACATTTCCTTTGATTCCCCTTCAAAGGATTCCACTGTGACAACCGCTATTTCGACAGTGGTCTTTTCCTCGATTTGTTTGGCCAGTGCTGTTATCTGTGCTTCATATGAGGAATCGATCATATCGGCATTATCTGTGACAAAACCTGTGAGTTGCGGATAACTGGCACCACTGGCAGTGGAAACAGATAAAATCATAATAATAAGAATTAATGACCACTTTGTCATATTTGTAGCACCTGTTGTTGTAATATTAATAGCCTCTTAAGTCCAACGCCTGTTAATAATTCTATGATCCCTAATTATCTGTCTTGTCCTGCAATATCCCTTTTAGCAACTTTCAAGCAATGAACAACACTTCCAATAGTTGCATGGCAGTTTTTGGTAAGATTGATATAAGGCATGATCGTATAAAAACTGTTGAGTAACTTAAAAGCTTATACTCTGATTATTCTGAATCCCGCAAATGCTACTTTCACCATTACAATTTACAGTTCAATTTTATCCTGAACTTATATCTAATTACATATATTGTTTTGATTCACTAAAACCGCACTTTCCGCAGGTAAATCTCAAAATTGAATCTTTTAGTTAAACATTTAATCATGTCGGATAATTGCGGTTTTCAAAATATGCGTGAAAATGGTTTAGAATTATGTATGTCAATTTTCTACCGAAGTTTGCAAATTGTATACTAAAACAGGATTTCTCCAACATTGAGTGGGTGAATATTGTCATCTCACCATGCGCATATATATGCACAGTATAAATATAATATGCGATATATATTCAAAACCGGCATCAGGAAAAATGTTGAAAATTTGCATATACCTGCGGAAAGTGCGCTTGACGTATTGCATGCTCCGCGTCATTATTGTGCCACGGCACATCCTCGAACTCCATGAACGTAAATAGCATATCATGTCGCTTTCGAAGTTTGATTTCATCGAATTGCCTTAATTGCACCAACATGTAATGTAACGGTCACTATTTCAATAAGTTGCTCTTCAATTTTGGAAAATGTACTAACAAGGTTGTCAGACTATTCTCTCACTTCCACGGCAACCCGATTGCGAACTTGTGCTCCCTGTGGGAGGATTCTAAGATAACCTTCTTCAGATGATAATCGTTGAAATTCTAAATCTGCATCTTTATCACACAAGATAACAACAATATCCTTCGAACCGACGTTAAGCCAGATTTTTAAATGCCACTTTCCTCCAAAAGGTTCAATTCGATTTAGCGGATACAACTCTTCATAATTATCGACAAACATCCAAAGATACCTATCTTCTAGCAATTCCCCATCAAATGTCCCTTCAACTATAAGCGGGGACGTAACTTCTGCTCCTACTTTAGGATTTGTGATTTCAATTGTTACTGGTTCAGGTGTCGAAGTAGGAGTTGGTGTGGGCCCATTATTATTTACATCCGGTATCATTACATTTAGTGGCCAAACACCTAGTATTAAAACAATAATACCTAAAACTCCTATTATACATCGCTGGACATTTGTAAGATCTCCAATCTTCATTTCTTTAATTTCTATTTTTTTATTGCCAGCAATCGCAATTAATATTAATATAATCCCTGTTATAACAATAGTTTCATATATCATATCCTACACCTCTGGAATAACTATCCGCCGAGTAGCCGGAGGCCGTTGCCAGCCCCAAGCCCTCTAAGAACGGTACGTGAAAGTTTGCCGAATAAGGAAGAGCGATTACTCGCCCTCCCTCTTCTAAGAACCGGACTTGCGACTTTAATCACATCCGGCTCAAGCCTTTCATACCGCTCAAGCCTTCCATAACCCTTGTCTGGCAGCAGTTATCATTTCGATAATTGCTTTTGTAATTCCGGTCTGCAGCCTATTAACGCATTGAGCGTCTGTGAGTCTCTCGCTTTTCAGCGTAATTGAGTATCTTACATTCATTGGTTGCCTCCATTCATACAATGGAACACCACTGGTAAGTCTGCACCGTTTCGGGTTAAAGCAAATTTTGAACCTCTATCCAGTCCATTACAGACTGACTTTCGCTTTTTACCGATCCTCTACCCCCTTGAGCCATCGTCACTCCTTACGGTGTTCCTACCCAGATAACTG
>DATKUV010000073.1:0-6110 GCA_035530415.1 Candidatus Nanoarchaeia archaeon
GGTCAAACCAAAGGACAAATACCTCCAGGATCTGATAGCTGGCAGACCCGTTTTTTCATATCCATCCAGACCAGGTGGTTTCAGGCTCAGGTACGGACGTAGCCGTAATACCTCTTTTGCGGGAGGGGGGGTCAGTCCTGCCACTATGGTATTGATGGATGATTTCCTCGCAACAGGCACGCAGGTAAAGGTTGAGAGACCTGGCAAAGCTCTGGGAATCGCACCTGTGGACAGTCTGGAAGGCCCTACTGTACGTTTGTTCAATGGCAATGTCATGAGAGTAGATACTATTGAAGAAGCAAAGCAGGTCAGAAGTTCCATATCCAGTATCCTGGATATTGGGGAAATTTTGATCAATTATGGTGATTTTCTGGAGAACAATCACATACTTATTCCTTCGTCATATTGTTTTGAATGGTGGATCCAGGAATTAAATAAAAGTGCTATTAACTTGGAAAAGGAGGTCCTATTCAAGGAATCTGAACTGATAAAACCTGATTGGGCTGTTGCACTTGAACTATCTGATACGTTCCATATCCCGCTTCATCCCGAATACACATACTTTTGGCATGATGTTACACCATTAGATATTATCAGTCTTTCAGAATTTGTAGAACAAAAAGGTGCAAATGACGGGGTATTACTATCAATTCCAAATGATAAAGAAATTAAACTTATCCTTGAGACCCTTCTGGTGCCCCATAAAATTTCTGAGAACAGAATAATTATCGACCAGGCCGGTCCCCTGATACGATGCCTGGGGTTGGATAATTCATTACTTCGTATAAATAATGCTCTTGTAGACGATTTCCCTGACACGATCGACCTTGTTCAAAATCTGGGGAAACTGATTATTCGAAACAGGGCCCCATATAGGATCGGATGCCGTATGGGTCGACCTGAAAAATCTAATCGACGGGAGATGAAACCAGCCCCTCATGTGCTATTCCCGATTGGCGACGCTGGAGGTAAGAAACGGTCCCTTATTGAAGCAAAAAATTATTCCAGGTCATTTAAGGAAAATATCGGGACAATCGAAGTAGAGATCGCAACCCGGGCCTGCATGGAGTGCGGTGCTGTGACCTTTAGAAATATATGTTCTCAATGCGGCGGCACCACCCGTTCGAAACTGCACTGTCCTGTGTGTGCTATAGAGACCAATTCGGAAAAATGTCCGAAATGTGGTAAGGAAACCAGATCTTCCAACAAGCTTTTAATTAATTTCAAGGAGGAATACCTCAGAGCTTTCGAGAATATTGGCGAGAGAGATAACCTTGACAACCTGAAAGGAGTTATCGGCCTGACATCCAAACATAAAACCCCTGAACCACTTGAAAAAGGAATTCTGAGGGCTAAACATGGTATAGTCACATTCAAGGATGGAACTGTACGTTATGACATGTCAGATCTGCCCCTTACCCATATCAGGCCTGACGAGATCGGGGTAAGTCTCGAAACCATGAAAAAACTGGGATATACTACAGATATTGATGGTGCTGAACTGGTGGATCGGAGCCAGATTTTGGGACTGAAGGTCCAGGATATTGTCGTATCACTTGATTGTGGAGAATATCTGCTAAAGACTTCCTGTTTCATAGACGATCTGCTTGTAAAATATTATGGCCAGGAGCCGTACTATAATGCAAAGTCCATAAATGATCTTATAGGAACATTAGTCATGGGATTAGCCCCTCATACTTCTGCCGGCGTTCTGGGCCGGCTGATAGGTTATACTAAAGCATCTGTGGGTTATGCCCACCCCTTTTTCCATGCAGCAAAGCGGCGCAACTGCGATGGGGATGAAGATTGTGTGATGTTATTAATGGATGGAATTTTGAATTTTTCCAGATCATACCTTCCGGATAAGAGAGGTGGACAGATGGACGCACCTCTGGTACTCACCACCCGTTTAGATCCCAGTGAAGTGGACAAGGAGGCCCATAACATTGATCTGCTGCGCAGGTATCCTCTCGAGTTCTACGAGGCCACGTTAGAATATGCTAATCCCAAGGATCTGGAACCTCTTATGGACACAGTAAGCAGTAGATTGGGTACACCGGAGCAGTATGATAATTGGGGGTTCACCCATGACGTGTCAGATATCGCTATGGGGCCAGATAACAGTGCATACAAGACACTGGGTACTATGGTAGAAAAAATGAATGCCCAGTTAAATCTGGCACGCAAGATCAAAGCTGTAGATGAATGGGATGTGGCTGAACGGGTTATAAAATCCCATTTCCTGCCAGACCTTATAGGAAATTTAAGGGCTTTTTCACGCCAGAAGGTACGGTGTGTTAAATGTAATAAGAAATTCAGACGGCCGCCGCTTAGAGGAACATGTCCAAAATGCAATGGCAAGATCGTGCTTACGGTGCATGAAGGGTCTGTCAAGAAATATATGGAAGTGGCAATCAAGATCGCTTATGAATATGAAGTGAGCGATTACACTAAACAGCGGTTGGAACTTATGAACCTGGAGATTAAATCGTTGTTTGAGAGCGATGTTTCCAAACAGATAAGTCTGGCCGATTTTATGTGAGAACTTTCAATCTCTAAAAGGATAAGACTTGAAAGTAGGAGGTTCGGGTCTACTTCAATACCTCGACCCGCCCCATCTTCTCAGCCAGCTTCGTAAGGACTTTCGTCCTCAATCCGCCAACGAATTTAATACCCCCCATAACCAGGTGCCCGCCGCAGTTGATACTGGCCTCAGGTATCTACTCCTGCAGCTCCCTTACCATCTGCGGGATATTCATCAGCACACCCCGGCTGCGCAGCACAGCAAAATCCAGCCCGTACCCCAGTGTCACAATCGCCTTATCAGGATACTTGCGGCACAGCCGGTCATGCACCTCACCGCTGGTCTTACCAGGGGCTGGAATAATAAAATTAGAACATGAATTCATCACACTTCCCATTTGGGAGTTTAGTAAATAACTTTGATGATTAGTATCAAAACAACTATTTTTGACGCTATAGTTCTGACTCACTGAGGTGGGCTGGCAGCAGATAGCAAAAGGCACCTTCCGATACATGACTTTTAAACTTCGCAGTAGCTATCCTCGCCTTTGCCGGCTTTACATATACCTTGCCAAAGGATTCCCTAACAATCAGCCATACCCTTCCGCCAAGCACGAAAATCTCATCGACCGGATACTGCACCTCGCCTATCATTTGCTTGGAATTGACGTCGATAACCTTTACTACTTTGTTTGATGGAATATTCGAATGAACCTCACCTTTTTCTCCAAGATCCATCAATTTGGTTGTTGCACACCATTTCTCATAGATTTTTTCAATCCATTCGCTGTTCACAAGATGAGTCAGGATATCCTGCAGTTCTTCATCCGAGCAGAATCCTTCGAACAGATTTTGAAAATATCCATCGGTAAGCCCATTCGGACTGGCATAAAGCACAGAGAATACCTGCTGCACCACAACAGACGGATCGTGCGAATAATCAACCGGTTCGATATATCCTGTCATTGCAGTGTGAAACATCTCTTCAAGAAGCATCCGCTCATCCCCGGAACCATATAATGCAAAGACCCGGTTTCTTTGCATACGCCTGCTACCTCGCCCGATCCTCTGGAGGAGCGATGATATGCTCCATGGGACTTCTGCAAGTACGATAGCATCGATATCCCCGACATCAATCCCTATTTCGAGTGTCATAGTAGCCACACAAACACCGTAATGTGCGTCCTTCATGAACTTTTCTGATTCACCACGGATCGATCTGCTTAAACTACCGTGATGTACAACAACGCTGTTAGAACCCCACAGATCAATGCATTCTCTTGAAAACACCTCGACTGTTACTCTCTTATTACAAAATATAAGCAATTTTTTAATATTCTCACTTCTTACGCAGTCAAATAGTTCTTTAGCAGATTCAACAAGTGTATAGTCAATATCCCGCTTATCACGGTCAATGATGATCTCAAAATCTCCAAGATATCTACTTCCTACATCCTCCGGACATGCTACAGTGGCAGACAGTGCATATATATTGAAATATGTGTCTGAAACGCATTTTAACCTTTTCAAGAGAAGTCTGAGTTGATCCCCACGATATGTATTGTCAATGAGATGTATTTCATCGAGTATGACCGCTTTTATCTTTTTAAAAGAATTGGGATGTCTGCAAATAAGGGAATCAAACGATTCCGGTGTGGTAATTAGAACATTTGGAGACTTATCAGGGTTAAATCGTGGTGTATCGCCAGTTTTTAGCCCTATCGAAACTCCAAGTTCATCCAATTGTCCCTTAAGTCGGTCGTACATATCATTAACCAGTGCCTTCGTCGGAGAAATGTAGAGGAATGCCATACCATCTGACTCTTCCTTCAAATTTCGCTCTATCAGCGGTGCAATCACGGCTTCGGTCTTTCCACTAGCGGTAGCTGAGACAATGATCGCGTCTTTCCCATTTAGAACCACAGGAATCGTTCGTGATTGAATAGGTAGAAGCCTGCCATATCTGCCAAAAAAAGTTATCCACGTACGTCTGAGACTTCGCTTATCAGAGTGCATCCAGTAATTCTCCAATTGGCTTATCAGGATGAAAACGAGTAAGATCAAGAGCTTCTACCAGCCCCTTGATGAATCTGCGGGTGTTGTTCTTTGGTATGTACTCAAAAACACGTGGGTCTGCCTGGAAACCGTATGCCAGTTCGTACAACGAGATAATCTTTTTTGAAATATTTTCAAAATGTTGTGTACTAACGGGTCCGATTTCAAATTTCTCAACACTATTTAGCGGTTCTATGTTAAATAATTCATCGTCAGGGGTGAACGCAAATAGGGTTTTTAAGTTACATGGGACTTTCCACGTAAAAGGTAGCTTGAAATTACCGCAATACTGCAAATTGCTGTAATAACCCCACCAGCCTTTATAAAGGTAATGCTTATAAAATTTTTCCGCGTTAATCTCTTTTAGTGATAGTTCATCATCGTTAGCTGCCAGAATAAGTCCCTTTAAAAAATTCCAGCTTTTATTATTCTGGTATGATGAATGCCAGATTGAATCAATACTTTCGGCTTCATCGAATAGGATTAAAAACCCATTAAGTCCGAGAATGTTTTTTGCTGCCCAGCTTATCCCACTTAATATGTAACTATAGATATTTCCACATGTTGAATAATTATACATCCTGGGATGGTATGTCGATTCTCCTTCGATCCACTCATATATGTGTTCGTCATCCTCTCCCGAGCGTATTTTTTCGATTATTATTCCCAGGTACTCATGTTCCTGCAATGCATACCAATCAGGACTTGCTGCAATATCTCGCAGAAATTCCCTGAAATCGCTGTTATACGTTTGAAATTTGAACGAACGAATTATAGCCTCATATATAGCTTTTGGTTTATGCAAAGGCAGTTCATTTGGATCAAGTTCAACTTTTGCAACTGCCCAATTGCTTTTAAGGACTGATGAGTAAAAATAATCCAGAAGATGTGTCTTTCCCACCCCATACTCTCCGGAAATTATCAGAGATCCGCGGTTTTGGGCATTTAGCCACTCTTTAATCTGCCCAATTGCTTTATCTCGCCCGAACATGAACTCATCTACATGTCCTTCTGAAACGATACCTAATCGAAGTGCTTCTATGATTTTTCTTGCCTCAAAACGTTCTTCTGGTAAGACTGGTTCTATCGGTTCTGTGATTCCAACGGTTGGAACCGGTGTGTCACCTGACAGAAATTCAAGCTCGTCCTGTCTGATCCACCGCAAAATACCATCTTCGAACTCAACAAACACCTCAAATCCACCAAACCGAGTCTGTTGCACCCCTCCAATCCCGTACGTGGCATGCTTAACAAACCACATCGTTTTGTCCAATTTCAGACCTCACTACCCGGCTTTACGCAATTTATGCAGCGCCTTGATGAGATTTTTAACGAATTCCCTTTTGTATCCAATTTCGAGCTTTCGTTCATATGCTGCTTTTGCAATATCTACTATCGTCTCATTGAGTACACTTGTTTCGAACTTCGTACTGTATGCAACTTCATAGATCGTACTCAATTTTCTTCCGATATCTGCCAACAATTCCACAGGATCTGCAGATACTTCTTCAAGATATATCTTTACTCCTGTC
>DATKUV010000074.1:0-4826 GCA_035530415.1 Candidatus Nanoarchaeia archaeon
CGGAAATTAGGGTTAACATGTGATTTTTCAATAGGTGTATAATCCTGTTTTTCAAACATTAACAAGCCTAAATAAGCGATCATGCTTCCGTTATCACCCATAAACTTGTTTTCTGGGACATAGAATTTGATTCCCCTTTCATCACACATGATCTTAAGCATCTCCCTTAATCTCTTATTTGCCCCAACACCTCCAGCTAGCAGTATTTCATCTTTGCCTGTATGTGCAACTGCCCGCTCTGTTATTTCAACGAGCATTGCAAATGCTGTTTCCTGATAAGAATAGCATACATCTTCCAGAGAATGTTTATTCAATGCCTGGGATGCTGCTGTGGATTGACCTGAGAATGAAAAATCCATTCCCTTAACAACATAAGGCAACGGTACATAAGAGGATGCGTTTTTAGCGAGTTCTTCAATTTTCGGTCCGCCGGGATGCTGCAATCCGGCCCCTCTGGCGAACTTATCAAGGGCGTTTCCAATTCCGATATCCAGGGTCTCACCAAATACCCTGTAGCGCCCGGCCCTGTAAGCCAGCACCTGAGAGTTGGCACCGCTGACATACAGAACTACAGGGTCCTCTGCCCCGGTCTTCCAGCGCCCCACTTCGACATGGGCAACACAGTGGTTCACTCCGATCAATGGAACATTTAATGATAATGACAGTGCTCTGGCTGCTGTAGCAGCGGTGCGAAGGCACGGTCCCAAACCCGGACCCTGGGAAAAGGCTATGGCATCAATGTCATGTACTTCAATTCCACTATTTTTTGCATCTTCAAGTACTTTTGAGATTACTTTTTTTATATGTTCCGCATGGTGCTGGGAGGCTTCCCTTGGATGTATGCCGCCAGTGGGAGGTGTATAAGTGGCTGTTGATTCTGTTATAACATCATTTTTATTAACAATAGCTGCACTCAGGTTCCATGCAGTGCCTTCAATTCCAAGGATAAAAGGATTTATAAGTTCGTTCAAAAGAATGCCTCTATATAGTGCCTCATTTTTCTTAAAAAAGCTTTCAAAAGTCTTAAATATTTAGTATAAAAGAAATAATTACATTATTTCCCTGACTTTATTTGCAACTTTGCTCAGTTCTGTTATAATAGGATTAAGGTTGGTATCTGATCCTGCCAGAACTGCTATAAGGGCTTTAGGTCCGGCTCTGGTGGCAATGAGCCTTTCATTTTGATAATCGACAACAATACTTTCTGAACATTCCTTCCCCATCTTTAGTATAGCTGCATCAGCTGTCTTCAATATGAAAGATGATGCTTTTGCATACTTTTCGAGGTGGGATTCGATTGGCGGACATAAAATATATCCGTCCCTACTGGCTACTAGTGTTGTTTTTACCCCTTTTAGTCCTCCAAGTTCTTTTTGAACCCTGCGGAATAATATATCTTGTGCAATATTTTGTGACATATAAATTAACTCGCATCTCCAATAGAATATTGGTAATATGGAGTTTATATTAGTTTTGGTCAAATACTTCTAAAAAAGTTAATCTGTTAATTCTGCCAGCTTGATACCAATTAATCCTATCGCGATGACAAATACTACAAGTATTGCCACGTTCCCATAGTTAGCAATATTATGAAAACTATAATTCTTATCGTTCATAATGACAATTAGGATAATAAAAGCCAGTACAGAACCAACTGAAGACCCTATTTCCAGGTATGTCTTTTTCATGATTTACCTCTTAGGATGTTATTGTTATTAAAATTGCTGGTATTAGATAGTATATCAATCATCTCAGTTTATGAATCGAAAATATATGCGGTACTAAAAATGACAGAATTCGAAAGAGAACTAGTAAAATCATTCAACACTTTTTTTGCTGAAAACGGTATTAAGGGGATTGCCTTTCGTCTTAAGCAGCACCGTTTCAGTCACCAGTACCTTGATATTGTTGTAGATTCTCTGCACCCGGATTATTACCTTGGTATCGAATGTAAAAGCATTTCAACAGATAAGGGTGCAAAAGCCCTGTACTTCACGCAGCATTTCACCACAGATAAGAATGGATCTCATCAGGTTGAGAGGATGAGCGATTATCTCAGGTTGTCCGGACGTAAAGGTTTTCTGGCAATTGAACTGCGACAGGGTGTGGGTAGGGGTAGAAATGCTTATGCCATACCCTGGAATATTGTAACTGAAAGATTCGATGAGGGGGGGAACGGTTTCAAAGTAGAAGAGATAATGGAGTTTCCTGATATAAAACGATCTGGAGGTCTTTATAGAATTGAGACAAAGAAATGGGTTAATGAGTAATTTATTTGGGACCTGTCACAATTTATGGTAAGATAATATGAATGGAATAAAGCTGCTAATAATTATAGTAATTCTAATATTTTCAACTGCAACTCAAATTCATGCTGAGACCATCCCCCCTAATATATGGAAATTGACCAATGATTACTATAACATAATTGGTGAACCGCAATTATTTGCTTCTATTGTTGGGGATACAGAATATGAAAGCGGGGGAACATCCACAATATTAGTACAATTAAAAAACGAAGGTCAGGTCTATGGATTTGAAATTGTAGAAGAACCAGATCCTGCTAATGAGGATGAAATCGCCAATGCTAAAACAGAATTTAACCTGGAATATGATGTAATAACTGCAATAAGTATTCATGGCACGTTAACAAGCAAGAACGAATATATAAAAGTGTTAAGTGGACTGAAACCGGGAGGAAGCCTGCGAAACGGTGAGACATCCCAGCCGATAGAATTTGACATTGAGATATATGAGAATACACCATCAGGTGTTTATGAACTTATTCTGGATCTTACTTACCAATACCAGTACGATGTACAAGTAGATGGTAATAAAAGTAAGCCTGATATTAATTATTGGTATGAAACCAAGAACCAGACGCTTCCCAAGCAAATAATTGTGAAACAAAAAGCCGGTTTTGAGATTGTAAAGGTAAGCGCTGATTTCAGACCAGGTGAGCGGGGTGTTTTTTATATCACATACAAGAATGTGGGTAGTGAAACCGCTAAAGATGTAGTGGCCAGTATAATCATGGAGGCTCCATTTAGTACAACTGATAACCAGGCATTTATAGGTACCTTAAAACCCGGTGAATCTTATGAAACTCAATACAATATTAAAGTAGAATTTGATGCATTATCTAAGATCTATGCAATCGACACTGAATTGGAATATAAAAATGAACACGGGGATTCTAAGAGATCTGATATGATGAGGGTACCGATAAAAGTAGGTGAAAGTATTCCATTAAGTGAGAAAATCGGATTGACTGGATTTGTGATGATATTTTCACTAATATTTGGTGCTGTAATTTTGTATTTCTTAAGGAAACTGGTGAATTAACAAACGATGTCAACGGCGATGTAAGTTAACATCTCCATCTGCATGGAGGATAATGTAGTTCATTGAATGAGATCTAAATTGTATAATTCCCGATACAGGATATGTTAAGTACTCTCATCACTAAGATAATGATTCCCACAGGGAGAGGACGATATGGCACCTAAAAATATCAAAGAAATACTAATGGTATTGATTTTTTTTCTAATTATCTTTATACCAGCCCTTTCAAGGTTGGCTCTTGATTATTTATGGTTTGACTCTACAGGATATGTAGATGTATTCCTTGTCAAATATAAGACTGCAATTCCCTTATTCTTCATATTCACTGTGCTAAATGCACTTATTTTTAAAATCATATATCAATCTGGCAAGAAGACTATTCTACGATCAGGAAAAGATATGGTATCCTTGTGGGATTCCCGGTATTTCGCAGATCCTAAAAAAGAATACATTGACATGATCCCAAAAAAGGATCTGTCCCTGGCTTTAAAGGCAGGTCAACTCCCGGTCTATATTGCTATTGTCGTTTTTTCGATAATGGAAGGACTTGTTATTGCCGGATCATGGCTTACAATCCTGATGTATTTGAAACGAACTCCTTTCGGTGAGACAGATCCCATATTTAACAATGATATTGCATTCTATGTATTCCAACTACCTTTTTACAAGGTGCTACTAAATTATTTAATAGTAATCTTATTCTTAAGCTTACTGCTGCTTGCAGGATTATATGCAACTTACAACTGGAAGTTGCTTTCGAGAATTCCATTAAATCTAAGGCTTGTAGCAGCCGGCTTTTTATCCATTCTGGCCATCAAGACATATCTCGGACGGTTCAATATCCTGTACAGTGAAACAGGTGTGGTATATGGTGCCGGTTATATTGATGTTGCAATAAAACAGAACATCCCTGTAATTATTTCGTTAATCCTGTTTCTCTCTGCCATTGGATTATTACTTGTCTGGTGGATTAAGGATTCAAGCGCATTATCTGATAAAAAAATTCTGATGGGTATGGTTGTTACCATATTCCTGGTGTCCATTCTTGGCGGGATAACAGCTGGCCTGCTGCAGGAATACAAGGTCTCACCCAATGAGCTGGAGCTGGAGAAGCCATATATTGAAGATAATATCAAAATGACCAATCTGGCCTATGATCTGGATGATGTGAGTGTCAAGGAGTATCCACTGACATATAATCTGACTACTGATATTCTGAATGACCCTTCCATTACCAATGTCAGGTTATGGGATTATCGGCCCCTGCAGACCATATACCAGCAAAAACAGGCTATACGCACGTATTATGGCTTCAATGACGTGGATATTGACAGATATGATATTAACGGTAATAAGACCCAGGTCTGGTTATCAGCAAGGGAGATCTATTATGAAATGCTGCCGGCCGATACCTGGCTTAATAAACATGTGATGTTCACACATGGCATTGGAGTGGTTATGTCTCCGGGAAATAAGATCGT
>DATKUV010000075.1:0-3081 GCA_035530415.1 Candidatus Nanoarchaeia archaeon
GATTCTATCTTGACTACTGGAAAAAAATATATCCTGACAATGAATTATACGGTTATTCACTCCTCTTTTTCTTAGGATTTCTTGCAGGTATGCTAGGGGTATACTTCTTAACAACCATACCAGAACCTCGTATGCCAGCAACCGAGGGAAAAATACAGTTTTTTAAGTTGATCATGAGGCCGTTCAAGGATGATAATTTTAGAAATCTTGTCAGGTTTCTGGGTTCCTGGAATTTTGCTGTCAATCTGGCGGCTCCTTTTTTTACTGTTTACATGTAAAGAGACTGGAACTGGAAATGTCGCTAATCATTGCGCTTACAGTGCTTAGCCAACTTACAAGGCTTGCATTTTTTGGAATATGGGGCAAATTTTCTGATCGTTTCAGCAATAAATCTGTAATTAGTGTAAGTGGGCCATTATTCATATTGTGCATTCTTGCCTGGACCTTTACAACTATGCCTGAAAAGTATGTATTGACAATGCCGTTACTGATTATCATTCATATTTTTATGGGCATTTCCACGGCAGGGGTAACACTGGCTTCAGGAAATATCGGGCTTAAATTGGCGCCAAAAGGACAAGCGACTGCATATCTGGCTGCTAATAGCCTTGTTAATTCCATAAGTGCCGGTATCGCTCCAATATTAGGTGGAAGTTTTGTCGACTTCTTTACCGGACGTAAGCTTGCCTGGGACATAACCTGGACAAGCTCGAAAGGAGAACTGGTTATTCCAACATTGAATTTTCAGGAGTGGGATTTCTTCTTCTTTTTCGCCTTCCTGGTCGGTTTGTATTCTATCCATCGGCTGGCTTTAGTCAAGGAGGAAGGGGAGGTTGAAGACAAGATCGTCTTATATGAACTTCTCTCTGAAATAAGAAGACCAATAAGAAATTTTTCCACTGCAGACGGACTCCAGCAGATGGTTCAATTCCCCTTCTCAATTGTCAGATCGGCAATTGAAAATAAGAAGGAGAAAAAGAATTTATAACCTGAAATTCTACTGTAGGCTTCATTGCTTCCTGACCTGTTCCATCCTTGGGGTTTGGCATGCAGGGTATTTTCAGGTGCCTAACTGCTAATTGATTTACTTTAATGAGTCAGGTTTCCTGTATTTGTCTTAAAATAAATACATCGATGAAATGGTCAGCCATGTATACTGCTAAAATAATGATCGTAGAATACAGCATTCTGGTTGACAGGGTACTTTTATATTTTCAAAAGGATCATTTTTCATCCAGATATCTTTTCACTCTTTCACTCATCACCTCATCATGAAGCACGAGCTCCATGTGGGGGTATGCGATCTCCACTTTATCTTTATGCTCTGGCTTATTGAATTCTTCCAGCACCCTCTTGTAGATCTCACTTCTTATGGCCGGGATCCTTTTAGGAAGGCACATGACCCTTGCTTTTATGATGGTACTTGAATCTGCAAATTCAACTCTTAGCACAGGCTCCTCATGGGCAAATTCCACCTGAACACTTTCAGGGGTTTTTTGTCTCATTAATCTCGCGGCATGTTTCATCTCCTCGCCAGCCACCTCTTTGGCAACATCGAAGATGATCTTTTCAGCCAGACCCAGGTCACTTTCATAGGTCAGAGCCACCGGTACAGAAAGCCAGACCTGGGGGATATCATAGGAATAATTGGTTATAGGTTCCAGGAATACGGTACTGTTGGGAATTATTACGCTCCTCCCGGTAATTGTCTCCTCGCCGGTAACATCTTTTACAACTGTGAAAAGCATGGTGATATCCTCCACATCACCCAAAATATCATTGCTTTTAATATATATGCGATCTCCGATCTTATATGGGTGTTTTATCATTATCAGGAACCATGCTGCAAAGCTCAATATTACCTGCTGGAGAGCAAAGGCCAGGCCGGCACCCAGCAAAGTCAGGGAAATTCCCAACGATGAGATATTCCCGAATACCCCACTAATAATAATGATCAGTGCAATGAACCACACAAAATAAACGTACAGCATTTTGACGACTTTCCATTCACTTCCTTTGAAGTGATGCTGTATTCCACTTTTTATAATAGGGAGAGATATTTTCAGAAATATATTGACAATGAAAAGAGTTATAATGGTGAAGGCAATTTTTGGTAAAAATGGTTCAATTATGTTCCTAAAAGTAGAGATATCAATATACATCCTCCAGTATACTACCAGAATCGCAATAGCTAGAAGGAGGCTTAAATACCACAAAATTTCAGTGATTCTATTTTTATCTTGATTTTCCGCTATTTTTTCCACCTCTATTCTTCTGTTGCCTATACTTTTTCTTGAATGTACCACAAAATTTTATTTATCTATTTTCAGATTGGGAAAACCTACGATATCAAAACTCGCTGAAGCTATTTCAATGTCTTTTTCCTTAGCAAATGCTTCAAGAAGTTTTTCATTTATTGAGTGTTTGATATTTCTTCTTTTTCGCGGGTCAACCACATATCTCAGGCGCATGTCTATCCAGTTATCGGTTATCTGGGTGTATATCATATCTTCAACATCGGCCGGTGTTATAAGATATTTATCTCCCAGACTGATAAGTTCATTTCTGGCTAATATCTTAAATTGACCCGTAATCTCACGGGTTATTTCCAGGGTGATCTCTTTGGCTTTTTTCCAGTTACTATCAAAGGTGAACATTAGATGGATCTCGTCCCAGATGAAGGAAAAATCTCTTGTATAGTTTTTCACTGTTGAATTTAATACAAAACTGTTGGGTAATTGGATTATTCGTCCCGAATACTGGTCGCCATCTATCCATTCCCGGATTTCCATTAACGTGGTATAAAATATCTTTATATCCAGGACATCCCCGATTTCGTTACCCACCTGTATCCGGTCCCCTGCCTTAAAAGAACCCGAAATAAATATAATAACCCCCCCTGCCACGCTTTTCAATAAATCCTGTAGAGCAATGGCAATGCCGGCACTGAGAATCCCGTATGCTACGATCAATGAAGTCGTTTCACGGAACCATACCGCAACCAAGATACCCACCGTTGCAATGGAAACCAGGGTAGAGATCGTCTTTCTCATTGAATATCGATATTTAATGTCCTGTATT
>DATKUV010000076.1:0-3327 GCA_035530415.1 Candidatus Nanoarchaeia archaeon
AAAACTTAACAATCATATTATTATCTGCGGCTATGGCATGACAGGTCAGGCCGTTGTGGAAGAACTGCTTAACAAAAAATATGATCCTGAACAGTTAGTGGTTATTGACAATAATGAAGAATTCATACGGTATGCAGCAGATAACAATATTACCGCAATACTTGGCAGTGCAAGCAAGGAGAACATACTCAATAAGGCTGCAATAGAAAAAGCACAAACCATAATAATCACAACTGGAAGGGATGACACCAATGTGTTGATAGGTCTTTCAGCAAAGAACCTTAACCCTGATATAACCATTATTTCAAGAGTGAACGAAATAGAGAATAAAAAATTACTGCATCAGAGCGGAGCAGACCACATTATCACACCATCCATTACTGGTGGAAGACTGATGGTCCTGGCGATAAAAAATAAACTCTCAGCAAAACTCCTTGATGACCTTTTAACGTCCAGATATGGTGTTGATGTGAACGAGAGAGAAGTAACAATGGAAGAGATCGGTAAGAAACCAAAAGCCATCCCTGAGATAGTGGTTATTGAGGTAACAAGAGGAGATACGATTTACCCGGCTCCGGAACTTGATAATATAACCCTTGAAAAGGGGGACTGGCTCGTATTTATCGAAAAAGTGATCTGAAATCTAAATTAATGAAATGTGGAAATAATAGGAACTGTGTAAGGCATCAAAATATAAGGGTGGACAATATGAGCATAACAATAAGAAAAGAAGAAGAAAATGACCATATTCAAGTTTATGAAGTAAACAGGTTAGCTTTTCAACAAGAAAATGAAGGCAAATTAATTGAGAAAATAAGGAATGGTGAAAATTTCATTCCAGAACTTTCCATTGTAGCAGAGCTTGATAATAGAATTGTTGGACATATTCTTTTTTCGAAGATAAAAATTGTGGGTGATTCTGATTTTCAATCTCTTGCTTTAGCTCCTATGGCTGTTATTTCCGAATTTCAAAAAAAAGGGATTGGATCTGAATTGATAAAGAAAGGAATGGAAAAAGCAAAAGAACTGGGTTTTGACTCCATAATTGTTCTCGGACACAAAGAATATTATCCTAAATATGGATTTCAAAGAGCTTCAAGATGGGATATAAAATGTCCATTTGAAGTTCCTGACGAGGTATTTATGGCAATTGAGTTAACAGAAAAAGCATTTGAAGGTAAAGCCGGAACTGTTGAATATCCTGACGAATTTAATGAAGTTTAATAAATATTATAAATTGTTCTGTTGATTCAATATGCCCAATGGATGCACGAGAACACCCATCTTCCTCAGTCAACGACCCCGGACCAGAGGTCCCGAAGGCATCAGGAGGATGCTCGTCTCACATTATAACCATAATTTTCTTAATCTTTTCTTCAATTTAGGCACAGGGATTATTTCAGTAGTTATGTTTAAATAATTATTAAATTAATTTACTATCATGCCAGGAACAGCATTTGAAAAAAGGATATTTGATGAGCTTGCTCACATTAAAGAAGAATTAAATGAAATAAAGGAACATATGGTAGATGTAGATACAATCCTCAGTGATGAGGAAAGAATACTTATTAACGAAAGCTTTGAACATGAAAAAGAAGGGAAGCTTGTATCTCTAATTGAATTTGAGAAAGAATTGGGCATTTAGATATGTTTGATATTTTTCTCGATATTCCTGCCCAAAAATTTCTAAAAAAACTTGAAATAACGAGTAGCCAAAGAATTATCGAAGCAATTAGAAAACTTACCGAAGACCCTATCCCTCACGATTCAAAGAGAATTATTGGCGAAAAAGAGAAAGTCTTTAGAATTAGAGTCGGCAAGTTTCGCGTGCTTTATAGAGTTGATTATGAAAATTATCGTGTGGTAGTAATTAATATCGACTATAGAGATCGTGTTTATAAATAGTTCTTAAAATGCGCCTCAAAATAATAAAACAAATTTTCATTGGCTTTTTACCTTAATCCGAGCATCAATTCCTCATCCTGCAGTCACAGACCCCGTTTTGGAAAAAACGGGGCATCTAATCCCGCATAGTAGAAAGATGAAGATGGAGTGACAAATTAGGGAATCCAAAAACGTAAAAATTTTTAGGTTCTTGTAATTTTGGCTTTGCCATTTCTCAATATGTCACTGTTCATAGAATCAAAAAGGATGCGTTGAATAGCGATTCTTTGAAATAACTATCCCCGTACTAAAGTACAAGGTCTTAAAACAACATAATACTAACCTTATTATGAACCTCGGACAAACGAACTGGGCCTGTATATAGGAATTATCCCTCATTATAATGCAAGAAAAAGGTAAAAAACAGGCATTTTATAAATTATTTATGAGTGAAATAAGCAATCACTTCAGCATCCACACTATCGATCCTTGTATATCCATACCGTTCGAACTGTACGACCCTGTTCAGCTCATCTGCAATGCCAAATTCCCCTATGCCTGACATCTCCCCATCTGGTGTTAATATCTTAACAGGAATATTATCAACAGGTGCCCAATGAATGATCCTGCCGCCACCTTTTCGCATAATTTCAATATCGTATCCTGCAAATTCTGCTCTACCTTCACTATTTATCCTGACATTATACAGGTCCTTCAACCTGAAAATATCACCCGGTTTCGCATCCTTTATATCCTGGCTGCATACAAACACGCTATCCCCCACAGGTATCTCCCTTACCCCTCTGTCAACACTCGGATGCAGGGGCGGCCTGGCAACAGCGGGCTCAGCACCTGATATCTCAAGTTTTACAGGCTCCCACACAAAGAAATACCTGTTAGCATCCTCATCTATCAGTTTCCTGTTCTCAGCATACAGATTATCCAGGCTGAGGCTCACGTCTGTCTCGCCTACGCCCATCTCAATAAAGAACTTGCGAAGTGCTTCAGGTCTGATACCCCGCCGCCGGAGTGCTCGAAGAGTGGGCAGCCTGGGATCATCCCATCCTGTATATTCCCCGGCTTCGATAGCAGCGCGCAGGCCGCTGGTACTGAACTTACCGAACTCATGCATCTTCACCCTGCCCCAGTGGGAGGTATGGGGATAGGTCCAGCCAAAGTAGTCGTAGACATACTTCTGGCGATGCTCACTGTCTATCAGGTCCTTTCCCCTTATGATATGGGTCATACCCAGCAGATGGTCTTCCAGTGCTCCTTCAAAATCCAGCAGCGGCCATACCACATACTTATCAGCTATCTCCGGCCTGGGATGTGGGGTCTTCACGATCCTGAATGCGCCCCAGTCCCTGATGGCAGGGTCCTTATGGGTAATATCGGTCTTGATCCTTAATACTGCGGACCGTTCTTCATATTCACCTGCCAGCA
>DATKUV010000077.1:0-3736 GCA_035530415.1 Candidatus Nanoarchaeia archaeon
GGGACATGCTCCCCATAGCTAAAGAGCTTGATAAGGCAGGGTTTTTCTCATTAGAAGTGTGGGGAGGTGCCACTTTTGATTCATGCATCCGGTTTTTGAACGAGGACCCCTGGGAGCGTTTACGCAGCCTGAAAGAGAATATCACCAAAACCCCCCTACAGATGCTGTTAAGAGGTCAGAACCTGGTAGGGTATCGGCATTATGCAGACGATGTTGTTATCAAGTTCGTTGAAAAAGCTGCAGAGAACGGGATTGGCATATTCAGGATATTTGATGCGGTCAATGATATCAGGAATATGGAAGTATCTATCAGGACCGCAAAGAAATGCGGGGCTCACGTGCAGGGTACCATCAGCTATACCACCAGTCCGGTGCACACCATCGAAGCCTTCGTAGAGTTCGGTCATGAACTTGCATCACTGGAATGTGATTCCATTTGCATCAAGGACATGGCAGGTCTCATTACACCACTGGATGCCTATAACCTGATCAGGTCATTGAAAAAAGAGGTGGGACTGCCTGTAGACCTGCATTCCCACAGCACAAGCGGCATGGCCCTCATGAGCTACATGGCGGCATGTAAAGCAGACGTGGACATCCTGGATACTGCCTTTTCACCCTTTGCCGGAGGTACATCCCAGCCCCCCACCGAGACCGTGGTGGCAGGCCTGAAAGGTACCAAATGGGATACGGGCCTGGATCTCGCACAGCTTATCGATATCAAGGACCATTTTGAAGAGGTCAAAGAAAAATATAAGGTTATCCTGGACCCCATTTCCGAGAAGACAGATACCAGCGTGCTGGTCTACCAGATACCTGGTGGTATGCTGTCCAACCTGGTGTCCCAGTTGAAAGAACAAAACGCAATTGATCGGTTTGACGAGGTGCTGGAAGAGATGCCAAAGGTCAGGCAGGACCTGGGTTATCCTCCCCTGGTCACACCCACAAGCCAGATCGTGGGCACCCAGGCTGTATTGAATGTCCTGATGGGGGAGAGATATAAGGTCATTCCCAAAGAGGTAAAGGAATATGTAAGGGGTATGTACGGCAAATCTCCTGCTCCAATCGATAAAGCTTTGATGGAAAAAGTGTTGGGCGATGAACAACCCATAACCTGCAGGCCTGCAGACCTGCTTGAACCCGAACTGGACAGGATGGCTGCAGAAGCCCGTGCGCAGGGTCTGATCAGGAAAGAAGAGGATATACTCACCTATACCCTGTATCCCCAGGTGGCTGCAAAGTTTCTGAAAGGAGAAGCAGTAGAAGAGGAATTGCAGATCGTTCAGGCCCCAGCTGCAGTTTCAGTCAAACCCATCCATAATCAGTTCAAAGTAGTGGTCGATGGCGAGGTCTTCCAGGTGGAAGTCGAGCCATCAGGTGAAATGGCTATACATGAAGGCAAACCTACCCTGCCACCCTCTGTGGAAGGGGGAATCAAAAGTAGCATGCAGGGAATGGTACTGGGTCTGAAGGTCAAAAAAGGCGACGCAGTGCAGGAAGGGGCTGTGGTCGCCGTGATCGAGGCCATGAAAATGGAAAATGATATTCATACACCCAACAGCGGCATAGTCAGGGATATCTTTGTGAAGGAAAGCGACTTTGTCAGCGCCGGTGAAATTATCATGGTAGTTAATTAGAGGTTCCCATGTTCCAGAAAATACTTGTCGCCAACAGGAGCGAGATCGCCATAAGGGTAATGCGGGCCTGCCGGGAGATGGACATCAAGACCGTGGCCGTGTATTCGGAGGCAGACAAGCATGCCCTGTTTGCCAAATATGCCGATGATGCCCACTATATCGGCCTTCCCCCGGCCAGCCAGAGCTATCTGAGGATGGACCGTATCCTGGACATTGCTGAAAAGACCGGTGCCCAGGCCATACATCCCGGATACGGGTTTCTTTCCGAGAATGTGACCTTTGCCAGGGAATGCGAGAACAGGGGTATTGTTTTTATCGGGCCGTCCAGTGCTTCCATAGATGCAGCCGGCAGCAAGATCACTGCGCGCAGGACCATGGAAAAAGCAGGGGTGCCGGTGATACCTGGTATATCAGAGGATATTAAGGATACTGCATTCGCCCTGGAAGCGGCAGAGGAGATTGGATATCCGGTCATCGTAAAAGCTGCTGCCGGTGGTGGCGGCATGGGGATGAAGATCGCCAATAATAAGGAAGAGCTCATTGATGCTCTCGAATCCACAAGGAAAATTGCCAAATCAATCTTCGGGGATTCGACGATTTTTATGGAAAAATACCTGAAACATCCAAGGCACATCGAATTCCAGATACTGGCAGATACTCATGGCAATACTTTGCACGTAAACGAGCGGGAGTGTTCTATTCAGCGAAGGCACCAGAAACTCATTGAGGAATCCCCCTCTCCGATCATGACCCCGGAATTACGGGCTGAGATGGGGATGGCTGCAATCAATGCAGCAAAAGCTATCGATTATACAAATGCCGGAACAGTAGAGTTCATGTATTCTGATGGTGATTACTACTTCCTGGAAATGAACACCCGCCTTCAGGTTGAACATCCCATAACAGAGATGGTGACCGGCCTGGACCTTGTTCGCAAACAGATCAGGATCGCGGCAGGTGAGACCCTGAACTGGAAGCAGGAAGATATCAAAATAAATGGATGGGCCATGGAGTGCAGGATCAATGCCGAAGACCCATTGAATGATTTCACTCCATCTCCTGGTAAACTCAGGCGTTACCGCTCACCGGGAGGTCCGGGGATCAGGGTGGACAGCGGGGTGCATACCGGTTATACCATCTCCCCCTTCTATGATTCTATGGTTTCAAAATTGATATCCTGGGGCAAGAACCGAAACGAGGCCATAGAAAAGATGAGACGTGCATTGTATGAATACATTATTTCAGGTGTGACCACAAACATTCCTTTCCACAAAGCCGTGTTGAGAAATCCCCATTTCCTTCAAGGTGAACTCTCAACCCATTTTATCGATGACTTTGATATAATGACCCAGGTACAGGATGTTGTTGATAGTGAAATGGAGAAAGGAGCAACTCTTGCCTCGGCCATTGGAGCAGATGATAAGAGGATCGCTGCCATATCTGCTGCTGTAAGGACGTATGTAGGGGATAATATTACTACAAAAGATGTATAATTAGTAATTATGGGGCATAAAGAAGAGATCCTTGAAATACTCAGGAAAGAACCCAGGGTCTATGTATCTGGGGAAGAACTTGCAGACAAGCTGGGGTTATCAAGGACCATGGTCTGGAAGTACATCGAGTTGTTGCGAGATGATGGATATGTGGTAGAATCCGTGACAAACAGAGGGTACCGCCTGGCCAGCGTACCTGACCTGCTGCTGAGTGACGAGATACAGCATAACCTGAATACCAGCTTTATCGGTAAGCAGACATTGTATTTTGACAGGATCGATTCTACGAACCTGAAAGCCAGGGCACTGGCTCCAGACTGTCCAAATGGAACTGTCATAGTAGCAGAACAACAGCTTGAAGGACGCGGCCGGATGGGACGTGAATGGGAGTCTCCCAGGGGAGGTGTCTGGTTCTCGGTCATCCTGAAACCTGACATGTCTCCGGACCACATCTACCGTTTAACTCTGGTAGCAGGCCTGTCCGTGGCCAAGGTGCTGGTGGATATGGGAATTCCGGCACAGATCAAATGGCCCAATGATATTATTATTCATGAGAAAAAGGTCTGCGGCATCTTAACAGAAGTGGATGCTGAGATGGATGTCGTG
>DATKUV010000078.1:0-8848 GCA_035530415.1 Candidatus Nanoarchaeia archaeon
TCAGTATTGGAGTAATAACCCGATTCCAAGATATTTGCAGGTCGATAATGGAATGAACTTTATTGGGGACTTTATACACCCGCGTAAATTCAGTCGTTTTACAAGACTTTGTCTTTATGTTGGCATTGAAGTTGTTTTCATCGCACCCAGAAGCCCATGGATGAACGGGAGCATCGAAAATTTCAATAAATGGTTTGGAGAGAAGTTCTGGGATAAAGAGATTTTTGAAGATCTGGAAGATATGCGCATAAAATCAACACTTTTTGTTGACCAGCATAACGATCTTAGTACCTGGAAAAAGAGAAACACGGAAATAGAACAGATTGAACCCGTTAAAATGTTAAGAGATACAAAGGTAATCAATTTGAGCAAATTGCCCTTGACAGATGGGAAAGTGCACTTTATCAGACGGGTCGACAACGATGGACAGATCAATGTCTTAAACGAGACATTTAGTGTGGGCAAGGAGTTCACAAGTGAATATGTCTGGGCTACGATTTGCTTGAGAAAACAAAGGTTAGAGGTATATTATCGAGCACAAGATCAGGATGTTGCTGCGCTGATAAAAGAATTTGGCTATGAGGTGAATGAAGAAATTTGGCCAGTTCGAGATGACATTTGGAAAATTTGGTGATTTGTTCACGATGTATTGACACTTTCCAAATAGTCACAAGGTAGCGGTTCAAAAACTCATGAAGAAATTTGATGAAACCGAAATGAATGCTCCGATTCCATGGTTGAGAAATCGAAGAATTGAAGTCAGATTTAAATAAGAATGTAACCTGAATTAAAGAGTGTAAATCCCTGAAAAAGAGAGTTTGATTCTGAGCAAAGTCATCTGCCCAGCTATTGTCTCCTCTGTGGCAGTCACTGAATAGAATGAATTTTGAGGAATCATCAAAAGGTAGTTTCTCTGACAATTCAAATACTTCGGTCAGACGATTTAATAAAGACATAATTTAATCCTTTAGTTCAGATTTAATACTGGACCAAGATTCCCATCCAGAATGCCGGGACTCAAGTTCCTGTACAGCTACATCGAGGGATGACGGTGAGTAATCAATAACGTCAAGTAGTGTATCAAGCAGGTCGTCCCGGGCGTCAAATAGAATGGATTAGATATTAAAATTTTAAACTCAGTTCTCCCTCCATCATGCAGAATAAATATTGGAATTTTGGATTTCACACAATGTTCTGAAAAGAAATTACTCTATAATGAAAATGAATTGGGGCGAACATTCAGTGCTTCACCCCGGCATAGCCTGGGATTCGAACCCTGCACATTTTCTGCTCCACAGCAGACCTGACTATTCAAAATGAAACTACAGGACCACTTCAAGTTAAACCTCAAAGGGAAACCCATTGTACCACTCCTTATAGACTTACCACCATGCTTCAGATTACTTACTCATACCATTTCGTCGGCTAATACTATCTAACGCCGGACTATGCATACATATATTTCTCAGTTCTCCTAGATAAACTTTACCCCAGTCAGCCAATTAAGCATTGAACTGAAAGGGAGTTATGGAAGGTGACCGATTATCCCGTGTGATCTTTCAAATGTATCAAGCATAATTATCATCTCTTCCCCGTACCTTCGGTGGTGCAAGCACTGCATTTTCGGAATTTGGTGCAACATTATCAGTCACGATCCATTGTGGTTTTCCCTCGTCACCGCTGAGGGGTATCACACGAATCCCAACCGTGCTACCTACCAGATGATTCTGCCGCACAATCATCATCCTGCCGAGATGACCCTGTATGCGTATGCCGTCTATAGATACTTTTGAAGTGACAGGAGAGCGTTTTACCCGGGCGTAATTATCCTGTACGATAAGGCTGTCACAGTTGCCGACGAATATTCCATGACGATCACGAACTACTGGTGATAATAGAATCCCGATATTATTACCTCTGATATGTACAGTTCCTGCCATATCAGGGGCGCCGGATGTCTCTGCCCGATGACTGACACCAATATGAATGCCTTGTAGAACCCCCCATATCTTATTATTCAGGATATGAATATCTCTGGCAATACTCCCGGCAACCACGATCCCCTGTGATCCTGCTGCCGGGTTCGAATCCCTGAGCTGGCCATACCAATTCCCGAAATCACTGAAAACACTGCCGTCTGTACTCACCAGTTTACCTTGATTGAGCAGGACATTATCAGCAATCTTCATCAAATGGAAGAGAAGATCCCGATCATTCTGAACCCCTCTGGGTGGATTTCTTTTGATCCACTCTCCCCACACACCTGTTAATGACGTATCGGTCTTGAACCAGACATAGCCCTTACCACCCGAAATGCCTACAGTATCTGAAGCCAGGAAGACATCATCATTCTCAGGCTCGCCCAGAACAGGTTCATGAATCATAAGGGTACGGACTGCGGATCGATATTCTCTGTTTTGAAGGAGCACTGGCAGAGTGAGGCTCCCGGGTTTCTTACTTACTTTAAGTATATTATTCCCGACCAGTACCCTCAATACGTTCACCAGAAGAATTCCTACCTGTTGATGCCCCACATGCAGGTCACAGCTGTTGATGCGTACCGATGCTATCGGTTCTACTCTTCCTCCTACGAAGCTGCGATCATATACTGCTGCATCCCGCACATTGATGCATGATGCTGCCCGCCTGGCACCTGCGGCACATTTCAGCTCCACCTTATCAACGCTCACCTTGGGGCAGGCACAAAAGGTAAGAGTACCGTTCAAATATATTAATTGCTTATCCTGCCCTGAACCGGCAACACCACTTTCAATATACAGGTCTTGAACGGTCACACTCTTACAGGCTTCAAACATAAAGACCATCTCAGCTTCAGGTGCAATAATCCGTGTCCCTGCCCCACACCCGCTGATGGTAAGATGACCTTTGTTCTTTAATATTACCGTTTCATCAAGTAGATATTCACCCACCCCGAAACAGACCCGTGCATCCTGTCCGTCTTTTATCGAATTAAATACAGCTTCCCATCCTGTACCCGGGACGGCTGTCAGCGTGCATCCACCCACATACCGCTTACATAGATTGTTCAACGCTTCCTGAACTGTTTCGACATTTGGCAAGTGACAGAGGCTGTTATCGAAACTTACGTCATCGGCGGTGATGTCAGTTAGAGGGGGAAAAAGCTGACGGCAGTCCTTGACTAATTTCCATTTCGGATCCTCATAATTCAATATTGCAAGGGAACAATATTTGTGCTCAATACCAAAGCATTGTTGCCATCCCCCATTTTCCTTAGACCATTCAATATCACCACTAGCTATACGTGCAGGGATTAACCAGAAATCTCCGCTCTTATATGTATTGCCTGGCTTAAACTCCACCCCCAGCCCATGCTCCAGCTCGATCCACTCACTATCAATCATGATCTCTCCTGATTTGGTCTGATCCCACCGGCGCACTTTAGGGTTATATTTTTCAGGATAGTTTGTAGAGTTAACCGGATCTCCTATAACGACCGGATTGAATTTGAGTTCAACACCATCTTTTACTTCAGTAAGATGCACCAGTGTGCCTGGCTCTCCATTTAATTCACGCCTTTCATCTGTGATCTCGATCCACTGATCACGCTTAAAAGCATGCAGAATATCCTGTCCGGCATTTTTAATTTTGATTAAATTGCTACCTATCATATCAACGGCACGAAGGATACTCCCATTATCACGTGACCATTTGAAAGTAGTGTTTACACCATCTACCCTGTGTATCTCTACACGGTAGAGGTGGTTCTCAAGTCCCCTGTATCCTGCTCCAGATGGTACGATACATGGATCTATTGAAGAAGTTTCATTAGCTACACTGGCTTTAAGTTGAGCATCACGCCTGGCGATCAATTTATTCCATTCATCAAAACTCTGCAAACAGGGTTTGTCATCCAATGTACCTGAGATCGGGATGTATTTAACCTGCCAGATAATTTTAGTCCGTGTTGTTGTATCGGGTCCGCCAAGTGCAATTTCACTAATTGATTCATCTTCAACAGCTGTGACATGTTTCTGCCATACGTCCAGATAGAACAGGTAATTCCCATCCAGCTTGGGCAACTCTGCATCTTTAATATTTTCCTGTTCTAAGTAATTGCACTTCGTTTCATTTTCACAAAGAGTGCCATGCACATAATAATGCCCTTCCCCGATCATTAAATTATCGTCATCAATACTCAGGGCATACCCGGCATTTTGAAATGGTGCGCCGCATGGTCCCACCACATCCTCTAAACTTTGTTCCAGATGATCTGTCTGGATATCTACCTGTTCATTCCAGTCTGCATCCAGCTGCACTCGGCCCTGCTGCATTCGTACACTGCTATAATGCTTCTTATGGTCAAATGTAGATCGTGTAAAATCGCCTTTCATAATCTTCCTCCTTGTATTATTTTAAGTTACATAGAAAATTCCTGCATCAAGCCCGAAACGTAAATACTCTTCAAGAGCAGCCAGTAGATTTTTCTCACGCTGTGGCTGTTGTAATGTACTGAACACTCCCATCTCTGAGTTATCCTCAGCTCCTGTAAATATCTCCACCGGGCAGGCTTGACTCAGCTGCGAATATGCAGGTTTACCATAGGTCAAACTTGTAAAAACAGGCTGCAGACGATCCAGCACAGCATTTTTTATATTTTCTGGCAGGTCCTCTACAGACGACACTTCTTCTTTGATGGCCTGCTTGTTAAGAGCAAGGTCAGGTTGACACTGGAAGCGCCGGGGAGTGTGTGAATTGTAAGGCACAAAACAAAAACGCATGCATCCGGCTTGCCTTTGTTCCACTTTAACATCCTGCTTAAAGATGGAGTTACTTGCCTCCAGTTTTCGCATATAACTTCTACCCAATATAGTACACTGTTCTATTCTCACAGTCGTGCCCTTCGCATCGATCGCTGTGTTACCATCCATACCAATAATGCTATCCATCAAATCCAGGCCTGGCACGGTTTCCGAGAGCACGATCCCTCCACAGATCGTCTGTCTGATAGTTAATTTCAGTGTATCATTACTTTTTCCCGGATCACCAGATGATAACACTTCAATGCCATCGTTCTCAGGAGTCAGAGTGCAATGCGCCACCTGAAGCCCACCAAGATTTCCTTCTACCACTGATATCTTGCCTTCAATCAATATTCCGTCCAGTACAAGTTCACCGGGATTGGAATCATCAACGCCTGCTGTACCATTTATGTGTATATCACCCAGCAGATGGGGACGCAGGCCAGTAGCGGCAAATTGCCCCATCTGTCGTTGAGATATGAATGTATTCGGATCTTCAATCACAGGCCAGTCTGCTGCTACGACCAGGAGTTGACTACCATCAGGGATCTTTATACTGTATTCACCAGTCAGGTTATTCTGATAGGTCCTGCTATCCATAATAGCGATCACACCCACAGTTCTTTCAGGCTGTTTATTCCATTCTTCCACAGCACTTGCAAGATCCGGGAAAATATTCTCACTTCCTACAACAGTTTTTTCCTTGCTCACTCCCACCTGCCAATCCACCTGGCGGTTCAATACCTGATGAGTGAAATCTGTACGTGTATATGGTCCGGCACCAACATCATGGCTAAATCCATAAGAGTAGCTGACCAGCACTTCCAGGGGTGAAATGCTATCTGAGAGCACCAGTTTCCCCAGCACCGGATCAACTGCTGCCCGAATATGACCAGGACTTGCCGGTGAGTTGCCCCAATTCGTAAGATCGCAGATCTGGATTTCTTCGGGAAGGATAACATCAGGCTGAGACTGACCTTCATTTATCAACGATAAACCTAAAACTGGCTCTTTACCGAAATAAATACTTTTAGGGGTCTTACTGCTGATCAATTCCTTCCGGCGTGCTTCCAGTTCATTGTAAAGAGGAAGGCGGCGCAGGGGATCAGGTACATTTATCTCCTCTGCCAGATGGGAAATTTTCTCTTCTGTTTGGGGTTGGTTAAATAATGAGATTTCTTTTCCGGTAGGGTCGAATGTATAACCTTTTCCAGGCACTTCCCGTGCTGTAGTATGGTCCACCGGATAACTCTGTATACGCCATAAAAATATGCCAATATTGGGGATATTATATTTCCCCATTGCTGTTTTTGGTGATCGGATCTCTGCTGTGTGTGCTGCTGTTTCAAAAGGTCCGAGAAGCAATTGCAGATTGTTAGTATCTCTCAGGTCTGGCGTGCGGACATTATCCATTCGCAGGTGATTTAAGTGCTGTGTAGTACCAAGTAACTGGAAAAATTCCACAACATGAGCTGGCCAGCCTGTGATATCCCGGGCAACCTGCTCCAACACTGCTGCTGTTCCTTTTCGCCTGCGGTATGCAATTGTATTGGCAACATAACTGCGCAGGCTACCTGCACGTGCTGAAATTGGGTGTACTCCATGTACGTTGAGCAAATCCCCGATATACGGGATCACCCATTCATCACAGGTTTCAATGAATAGGTCTTCATACAGACCGGCTATATCCTGTTCAATTGCCAGAAACTCCTCTTCCATCACACCCAGAAGGGCACGCAGAGGTTCACCCTGATCTGCATCGCGGATACGGTAGATGGCTGGTAAAAGATTGTACAGGCGCTCGTTTACTGTTTCACTCATTTTGGACCCACCTCAGTTTCAAACCCTCAGGATCAAGAAGAAGTAGCTCAGCCTGCAATATCTTCTCGTCCTCCACGCGGGCTTTTTTAGAAGATAGAATTGTGGTTGACGATACTGAATCACTTTCTACATTGTCCAGCTCCAGTTTATTCAGATCAATGGCAATTACTCCCTCCACTGATTGCATGACAGAGAACACTTCAGCAGCACTCACAGGCTGTCCAAAATCACGGTTATCAAAGGAAAATACCTCGATCAGGTAAGCTTCAACCTGTGATTTCACATCATCTGCAAAATACCGTTTATCGATTATAAGCAAAGCATCAATACTGAATGTTCTATGCTGAAAACCATCAACTTTAACTGATTCAATTAGATCACGGAAAGAATCAATTGCATTGCAAAGATCATCATATGTTTTAGATTCAACCTCTGAGCCGCTGGCAGCTGCAACTGTAATATGGACGAGGCGGCTTTGCCCGACATGAAGCGTCTGAGCCTGTGCTTTACTGATGCCTGCAAATGAACGTGCAAGATTTTCATAATCTTTTAAAGAGACAATTCTATCCAGGGTCTGCACGGTCACAGGTGCATTGCGCCTGGCATCTGACAACTGCTCAGGTGATTCCGCACCAGAAGCAGCCAGGGGGTTGGTGACACTGCGAATACCCGGTGGGCGTGATTGCAGCAGTGTCAGACTTCCTGCACTCACCTCACCCTCAGGTCCAATACCATTTCGGTACGTGGCTGTTATATTTTCTATACCTGTCGGCAGCCGCGCACCTTTTTTGCCATCACCAAATGTGATGTGTGTTTTACTATCATCATCTATACGTACAATATAACTTCGATTGTCACTATCAAGATTGAAAAATGATTGTGCTTCCTGACATAGAACACCATCTACATGTATTCCCAATGTGCTCAAAGTGCCATTGGGTGTTGATGCAGATACATAGGTAAGCGGTGCTTTTTTCAATAAAAACTTCTGATACGACTCACCAGCATTTCCGCTCCCAAGCACTTCAGACACAGTTTCACCATGTGTTGCCCTGACCACATTGGCATTAATGGTGACAGTATCCCTTTGGTAAGAGTTAGCTAAAGCCGGAGAAAATACGATCTTTGTTGAATCCCCAACATCTTCAGTTTCAGAAAGTGTTACTATCTCACTGACATCCTCCCCATTTGCCACATTTTTTCCTGAGACAACCATCAGTTGTCCTTCAGATAAGTTCTCGATCTTACAGTCCAGAGTGATGGAATCTTCAGAAACATGAGTTGAAATAGGAACTTCAGCCATTTCAAGCAACTGGCTCTGGGCAAAAACAACAGTCTCACGCAACTTGTCATTAAACAGGTCCAGGTTTTCACCCTTTAGGGTGACTCGTGTGGTTTTAGCTGAGATTGTAAAATTTGACTGGGAATCTTCCGCAACAGTTCCGGCTTGATAGATCTCCATATATTCCGGAATGGTCAGGACCAGCCAGCTATCAGGCAATATTTCTTTATAAATTGAATCCAGATAAATTGTATCAGTAGAGGAAATCTTGAAATCCGGCCATTCTGTATCATTGATTGTAGGTTCTCTCATTAGATACGCTTTTTTTACGGTATCCGCCATAGCCCGAAAGTCAGGTGCATTGTATCCGAATAATGCTGCTCGCTGACCAAATGAAAATATTTTAAGGTTTTTCTCTGCCGGCAGGATTGTTCGATTTTTATATTTCCATCCCAACCCTTCATCCCATGTCACCTTTGTGTATCCGGCGACCTGGTCGGTAGTTACGGTCTGTACTCTACGAAAATCCCAGCGTTCACTGCTTAGATCCAGTTTACGCTCATCTCCAATAAACAGCAAACCGTCTCCCGGCTTCAAACCAGTATCCACGCCACTCAGGTAGACTTCTTTTGCACCCAGTCCGGGTTTAAGTGGCTCAGTCATTCTTGGTTTTAAGGCATTCCATTCTACCCTGCCTTCAATTGCTTCAATTGTTTCAAAAACCTGGGGTTTTTCATTCTGGCCGGGAATACTGAGAACTCTTGTACCCTCATCTATTGTTGCTATACCGGGGGCTCCTTTGGCATCTTCAAGGGTAAATATCAGGTATGTGCTGGCAGCAACACCGGGTTTTAATTCATACCCGATCGCTCGTGCCATTTCCAGTACTGAACGCCTTTGTGTGGCTGTTCGAAGAAATCCTTCATTGACAATCCGCTCCTGATAGAATGTCAACACATCAGTT
>DATKUV010000079.1:0-10153 GCA_035530415.1 Candidatus Nanoarchaeia archaeon
TGTTGGAATCCGTAAGATTGTAACCACTGATAAAGGTTTAAGTGCAGCTTAATTTGTAAGGATTGGTCTCAACAGGACTGATCTAATATATTTTATGACTGCTTTTTAGTCATAGGAATGTAGAGTAAATGGATTCGGGTGGGAGTAGTGATTTCTTATTACAATTGATTTTTTTTTATGAGTTATTAAATTTTAATAGAGATTGTCGGAAAAGTACCTAAAAAGTGCCTAATTCGAAACTTTCAAAATTATTGTTGCAATAAAATCACCTTGCTGCGCCATGTAGAGTTTAGACAATAAAGCTGAAATATTCAAAAAATGGACTTTTCCGACAGTCTCTAATTACTAATATTCTCATCATGTATTGTTTTAACATAGTTGATAATTCTTTCAAACATTTGACTTGTGGAATAAAATTCAGCCGCAATATTTCGAAAATTTCAGAAAAACATATCAAGATAATTTCATAACGTTTTTATACATAGAATTCCACTCAATTTCTAAAAGGATATTTAGGTGATAATATGGCGGAGATAATTCCAATTATTGATAATTTTATTCCGGTAGCTATCTTTCTGGTATTTGGATTAATAATACCCTTGGTAATAATGTTTCTAGTTAAGCAATTGTCACCAAGAAGCAAGTCGCTTACTAAGTACACGACCTACGAAAGTGGTTCAATACCTACCGGAAGTGCGAACATTATGTTCAATGTTGAATATTATGCATTAGCAATTCTTTTTGTGCTGTTCGATGTTGAGGTTTTATTCTTATACCCCTGGGTTACAGTCTATGTTAATGATTCTGTGAATATTCCCTCATTCAGTACCGGACTTGCTTTGTTCGAGATGTTCATGTTCTTATTCGTTGTGTTTCTGGGATATGTATATGCATGGAAGAAGGGGGTTTTGCAATGGGTGAAATAGAGATGGAGCTTCCATCAAATGTGGCATTAACAACCACCAGTGCCATACATGATTTCATAAAAGGTTCACCACTACAGAAACTGGTTAACTGGGGCCGTAAGAATTCGTTATGGTTTATGACGCATCCGATGGGTTGCTGCGGAATTGAGCAGATATGCGTAGGTGTGGCACACTATGATACTGACCGGTTCGGGATCATCCCGCGAGCTTCTCCAAGACAGGCTGATGTAATGATGATCAGTGGTTATGTTACCAAGAAATATCTGCCTGCTTTGAAAAGAGTCTGGGACCAGATGGTAGAACCTAAGTGGATATTGATGATGGGTGAATGTGCAATATCTGGCGGTCCATGGTGGGAATCATATAGTACTGTTATCAATATTGACGAAATATTCCCGGTAGATATCTATATTCCTGGCTGTCCGCCAAGACCCGAAGCTCTTCTTCAGGGTTTCATTGAACTCCAGAAAAAAATTGTAGCCCAGCAAGACAGGACTGAAATTCCAAATCCAGCAGATGAAGGGGTGTAAATATGGGAGATGAACAAGCTGCGAAAGAAATAATCGACAAAACCATCATGATTGAATTATCTAAGAAGTTCCCAAATGCAGTTTCCGATGTGGATGTCCCCTCCCCTAACAGGGCGATAGCCAGAATCGATTCAAGCAAGGTAAAAGAAATTATGCAGTTTCTACTTGGTAATGGTTTTGACCATCTTTCCTGTATATCAGGAGTAGATTATCCTCCTGATAAAATGGAAGTGGTATATCATATCACCTCATATTCGGGGCCTTTGGTCATAACATTAAAAGCCTCATTACCCAGGAATGATCCTAAAATAGACTCACTTTGTGGTATCTACTGGAATGCAAACTGGTATGAGCGTGAAACTTACGAACTTTATGGGATCAAATTCAATGATTGCCCTTATTTGAAAGTCTTATTGTTAGTAGAAGAAATGGAAGGAGAATGGCCACTGCGTAAAGACTATGCAGGATATCCAAACCCAACATAGGTGATAAATAATGACGCATAAAGCAACTCAAATTACTTCCCCAACCAAACCATCTGAAATCCTTCTGCATCTTGGACCACAGCATCCACTGCAACCAGGTCCTTTTTTGCTTGATTTGAAGATAGAGGGTGAGACCATAAGAGAGGCCGAACTCAAGATAGGTTATATTCATAAAGGTATGGAAAAGGTGTTTGAAGACCGGACATATATTCAGATACTTCCTCTGGCCGATAGGATATGTTATCTTGCCTCGAATTCTAACAACGATGTCTATTGCCGGGGTGTTGAAGAACTATTGGGTATAGAACCAACGGAGCGTGCAAAATATCTCAGGGTAATAACGAATGAACTTTGCAGAATACAGAGCCATCTGTTAGGAATAGGTGAATATACTACTGATGTAGGTTTTTTGACTATGTTCATCTGGATGGTGAGGGAGCGAGAAGGAGTAGTATCCCTGCTGGAAGCTATTACAGGCTCGAGATTAAACCATAATTATGCAAGGTTCGGCGGGGTAGCAAATGACCTGCCACCAGGGTATAAGGAGATGGCATTAAAAACCCTGGGCGAGCTGAAGAAGCTTATTAAATCCCATGATGATATGATGTCTAGTGATTCAATCTACCTCACAAGGACTAAGGGTGTAGGTGTATTAACTGCTAAACAAGCAGGTGAACTTGGAGTCGCAGGACCACCATTAAGGGCTGCTGGTGTTGAGTATGATCTGAGAAGGATGGAGCCATACCTTGTATATGATGATCTTGATTTTAAAGTAATTACCCAGACTGATGGCGATGTATTTTCAAGGGTCAAAGTGAGATTACTGGAAATTATTGAGAGTATCTATATTATTGAGCAGTGTCTGGACCAGATACCCTCCGGTCCTTATAAGCAGGATGTAATGCCTTACATCACACGGCCAAAACCAGGGGAAGTATATAGCCGTATTGAAGATCCGAGAGGAGAGATGGGAATGTACATTATATCTGACGGGTCTGATAAACCATATCGATTCAGGATCAGGGGTCCTGCTTTTGCTACAGCACAAGCGCTTCCGCCATTATTGATCGGATCATACGTGGCAGATGTGGCAGCTATTGCTGCGAGTATGGATTCATGTACAAGTGAGGTAGATAGGTAGGAGGTGTGATTATGGAAGTTTTAGACACAATTATGGATTTACTTGTTTTAATTTTTGCAAGCAACCAATTTGCTCCTTGGATAAGAGGCGTACTTGGTGGACTAGTTATCGGAGGAGTATTTGGCGGAGCTCTTGTAATGGTATATCTTGAGCGGAAGTTCCTGGGAGATATTCAATCCAGAATAGGGCCAAATCGTGTTGGCGGTAGATTCGGTGTCCTGCAGTTGATTGCCGATGCGATCAAATTATTCACAAAAGAAGATATTATTCCTGCAAGAGCCGATAAATGGTTGTTTATAGGTGCACCAATTGTTGCACTAACGTCTGGGTTTTTGATGGTGGCAGTACTTCCCTTTGATCTATTAGTAATTAAAGGGAATGAATATGCAATAGCAGTGTCACGAATGGATATTAGTATCCTGTATCTTGAAGCTGTTTCAGGATTGGCAATATTTGGATTGTTTATGGCAGGCTGGGGTTCTGGCAGTAAATATTCAATGCTTGCGGGTTTCAGGAATATAGCAAAAATGATCGGTTATGAAGTCCCATTAGGTGTTTCAATTATTAGTGTTGCTGTGATGGCACATTCATTGGATATTGTAGAAATAGTTGAAGCTCAGTCAGATATTTGGTTTATAATTTTACAGCCTTTGGGTTTTATTGTTTTTAGTATAGCTCTGTTAGCTGATCTGGGACGAATACCATTTGATCAGACTGAAGCAGAAGAAGAACTCATTGCAGGCTGGGCTACAGAGTATAGCGGTATGCGATGGGGGCTTGCATTTTTTGCTGAATATTTCCATGCAGTAGTGGGAGCATTTGTTATAACCCTGATATTCTTAGGTGGATGGACTGGTCTCCCAATTGTCGGTAGCTGGATTATCCCAGGTATCATCTGGGTTCTTTTCAAGACAATAATGGTGATAATGATATTTATTTGGATTAGAGGCGCTTTACCCAGATTAAGGATTGATCAGGTTAGTGATCTTGGGTGGAAGGTATTACTCCCACTTGCGTTACTGAACCTTGTGTGGTCAACTATAATAGGATTAATGTGGGCATAGGAGGGGAAAAAGATGGTATTGAAAAATTTACATTTAACTCTTCGCAATGTATATACAAAATCTGTTACGAGACTATATCCGGAAGAAATAATGCAATTGCCTGATGCGTTCAGAGGGCAACAGCATCTGGATAAAGAGAAATGTGTGGGCTGTGGTATATGTTCCCAGATCTGTCCCAATGATGTCATTGAGATAGTAAAAAGCGGGAAATGGTATCCACAATTCGATAATGGACATTGTATGTTCTGTGGATTGTGTGTTGAATTTTGTCCAAACGGAGCACTGTCTATGACAAAACACTTCGAATTGGCTTGTTGGACACGGGAAGAAACAATATATAGCCCTGACCAGCTTGCAGCTCCAAATAAAGCTGAACTTGAAGGGAGGACAGGGGGGTATAAGAAATGATAGATCTTCAAATAATACCTTTTGCAATAATATCAATAATCATGATCGGTTCTTCCATCATGGTTATTAAATCTAGGGAAGTTGTACACAGTGCTTTTCATTGCATAATAGTCATGATGAGTGCAGCCGGATTCTATGTGCTCCTAAATGCCCAGTTCATAGCTGTTGTGCAGATACTGGTATATGTGGGAGCTATTGGTGTGATGATCCTCTTTGCAGTGATGCTCACTACCAGACAGGAGGTGGATTGATTATGGAACAATTACCAGGTAAAATTGGAAATATGTTCAATTTGGTAACTGCACTCCTGTTGATAGCAGCATTTGTATTTGCAATAACAATCGCATCAACAGCTAATACATGGGGTGATGCTAAACCTATTGATTATACAGTGTGGGATGACGGCTCAAAAGATATGAGTGGGATCGAACACGTAGGAGGACTGTTATTTACCAAATATGTAGTCCCCTTTGAAGTACTTTCACTGATTTTATTAGCGGCATTGCTAGGGAGTATTTACATGTCCAAGAAGGAGGAGGAGTAATGTTACCTGTTAGTTATTTTTTAATTGTTTCAGCTATTGTGTTCAGTATTGGTGTATATGGAGTAATGACTCTTCGCTCAGGAATCATGATAATGATGTGTATCGAATTGATGCTAAACGCAGCCAATATTAATCTGATAGCATTTGCATCACATTTCAGCCAGGTAAATGGTCATGTTTTTGTGTTATTCAGTATTGCTTTAGCAGCGGCTGAAGCAGCCATTGGATTTGCAATATTGTTGAGCATATTCAGGTCAAACCAAAATGTCAATATTGACAATATTAATGTCTTGAGGTGGTAAGATATGGATTACGGTTCACTTGCATTCCTCATTCCAACCCTGCCGGTATTGGCATTCATATTAACCCTAGCCTTTGGCAATAAACTTGGATCAAAAGTCGGATATATTACGATAGGAGCTATTGCCCTATCCTTTATAATATCTGTCCTGATATTTTTACAGATATACCCTCACGGAACAATAGAGCAATCAGCCCACTGGTTCAGTGTACTAAACGTAGGCATTTTCATTGACCCGCTGGCTATTGTGATGTTAGTGATGGTCACTTTTGTGAGTATGCTCATACAAATTTATTCCCTGGGTTATATGTCACATGATCCTGCCAAAACCAGGTATTTTGCTGAAACCGCACTGTTCACAGCTGCTATGTTGGGTGTTGTCCTTGCAGACAATATCCTACAGTTCTTTATCGCATGGGAACTGGTTGGCCTGTGTTCATATTTGCTTATCGGGTTCTGGTTCAGAAAACCTTCTGCTGCAGCAGCAGCTAAAAAGGCGTTTTTAACCACCCGTGTGGGTGATGTGTTGTTTTTGGCCGGTATTGTGATTTTATATTTCAATATGAATACTCATGTGCTTCCTGTAATGGAAGGCCATGGAATGGTTTATTTGTTACAATTCAGTACAATTTTTGAACATCTTCAGTTGATACCAGCTAACCAGCTTACCATCATTACATTGCTGTTCTTTGGTGGTGCAGTAGGTAAGAGCGGACAATTCCCGCTTCATGTCTGGCTACCTGATGCAATGGAAGGTCCTACTACAGTGTCGGCCTTGATCCATGCAGCTACAATGGTAACTGCCGGTGTATACCTGGTTGCCAGGACATTCCCAATGTTCCTTGCTGCTCCGGAATCACTTTACATTGTTGCGTTGGTCGGAGGATTCACTGCCCTATTTGCATCTACCATGGGATTGGTAATGAATGATATTAAACGGGTACTTGCATTTTCCACCATCAGTCAATTGGGTTATATGATGATGGGACTGGGTGTGGGTGCTATAATAGGTGCTGAAGCAGTTGGTATTGCCATGTTCCACTTAATTAATCATGCTTTCTTCAAAGCGTGCTTATTCCTGTGTGCTGGTAGTGTTATCCATGCTGTTGGGACCAACGATCTACGTGAGATGGGCGGTCTGTTCGGCAAAATGAAGATAACAGCCACTACCATGTTTATGTCGTCACTGGCACTGGCAGGTATAGGCATTCCGGTCAGTATATGGGCCATAAAGCTTGGTACCAGTGGATTTATCAGCAAAGATGCGATCATCCTTGAAGGCGCATACTCATATATGTACCATGGCGGTATCTATGGTTCTTTGATATTCTTCTTTGGTGTATCTGCTGCGTTGTTAACTTCAATATATACATTCAGGCTATGGTTCATGGCTTTTGGAGGAAAGTCAAGACAGGAAAGAAAAGCCCACGAGTCGCCTTCAACTATGACAGTACCATTAATGATACTGGCAGTATTGGCACTGGTATTTGGAACTCTTACCTTCACACCATTCCTACATTACCTGGATACTACATACGAGAATGAGTTCTTTGAAGAGATAGATCCTAATGGATATATTCATGGACTTGCTGAAAAGGGTGGCTACCATCTTGAACACATTGTACATCTGGACCTTTCACATGATGCAACAATCATGATGCTGCCTGTTATTGCGGGTTTACTTGGGTTCGTAATATCATGGGCCATATATCACAAGCGTTTATTCAGTGTGGCATCGATCGGACATATGGGTAATCCAATATACAGGATTCTTGCCAAACGGTACTACCAACATGAGATATTCATAGAATTGATCTCCTTGAAATTCACCTATGGCATACTTGCCAGGGCCGGAGAGTTCTGTGATCGTAAGATAGTCGATGGCATAATAGATGGCATCAGTTCATTTGTAATAGGAGGAGCAGAAGTCTTGAAAAAGATACAAACTGGTGTGGTCCAGAATTATGCCACAGTAACAATTATAGGGATAGGCCTTATAGCCCTTATACTCTCATTCAGGGAGGTGATGTAATATGAATGTACTATCTCTTATACTGTTCATACCCCTGATTGGTGCTGCTATTACTCTGTTCACCAAGAGTCGTGAACAAGCAAGAATAGTTGCATTATTCTCATCAGCGATACCATTGATATTGACTGTAATGGCATATCTTGAATTCAATCCTGGTCTGGCCTTCCTGGAATTCCAATTTGTGGAAAAAATTCCATGGATAAGCAGCCTGGGAATCAATTATTATATTGGTGCTGATGGGATCAGCATGCCGCTGATACTGTTAAATGCAATTTTGGTTCCATTAACGGTAATTTATGCATGGGGAGAGGATAAACGGCCAAACCAGTTCTTTGCACTGATACTGATATTGCAGGGTGCAATTTTCGGGGTATTTATGGCACTGGATTTCTTCCTGTTCTATATATTCTGGGAACTGACCCTGCTACCTTTGTATTTCCTGATAAGTATCTGGGGCGGTCCTAGAAAGGACTATGCAGCCATTAAGTTCTTTATTTATACCCATGTGGCAAGTCTTGTGATGCTTTTAGGTATATTTGCGCTGTATTTCAGTACTAATGTTGGTACTTTTGAGATACCTGTATTGCTGCAGGCATTTTCTGACATAGTATCTCCTGAAATGAGAGTTGCCATTTTCCTGGCCCTACTCTTTGGTTTTTTGGTTAAAATGCCTACCGTACCTTTCCATACCTGGCTGCCTGATGCTCATGTGGAGGCACCCACCGCAGGCAGTGTACTGCTTGCAGGTGTGCTGCTGAAAATGGGTGGTTACGGATTATTCCGGGTACTGTTGCCAATGATCGAAGGTTTGGGACCATATCGCTCTAATATAATCACATTGATGGCGACATTGGCAGTTGTAAGCATATTGTATGCAACATTTTTGGCACTTGCCCAAAGAGACCTGAAGAAGATGGTTGCTTACAGCAGTGTAGCTCATATGGGTTATGTAATGCTGGGAGCTGTCGCGTTAAATTTCATGTCAGTGAGCGGGGCCATGTTCCAGCAGTTCAGCCATGGGCTAATCACTGCTGTGCTTTTCATGAGTGTTGGCGTAATACAGCATAGTGCACATACCAGGATTATAGGAGACCTGGGTGGACTGGCCCACAAGATGCCAAAACTGGCCTTCCTGATGATGGGTGGATTCATGGCATCACTGGGACTTCCGGCAATGAGCGGTTTTGTTGCAGAGTTCATGGTATTGACAGGTAGCTATGTTAATCCTGATATGCAAATATTTGTCCTGTTAGCATTGCTGGGCATAGTACCCACTGCAGGCTATCATCTATGGGCTATGCAGCGTGCGATGTTCGGCAGGTTTAATGAGAAACTTGGTGATCTTCATGATCTGTCATTCCATGAGATGATGCCTATGGCAATATTAGTGCTATTGGTAATACTATTCGGAGTTTATCCAGGACCTGTGATTGACATATTTGATGCTGCTAGTAAGATCATTCCAGGAGTGATTTAATATGAGTATAAATAATTTGATTTCCCAATTTGCTCCTGAATTGATATTGACAGTTGCAGCTCTTGCAATAATGATAATCGGTCTGGGACTTGGAGCAACAGAAAAAAGGGTTTTGGGATATATTGCTACATTATCCCTTGTGGCGGCAAGTTTGATAGTCATACTCAGAGGAGTAGGATATGTGCAGCTTGAAGGTGTAATAGCAGACTCGTTAACTATCGATCCAATGAGCCAGTTCTTTAAACTGACCTTCCTTTTGGTATCACTGATCGTAGTTATTGCATCCATTAAAGAGTTTGATAACCATTCGAATCAGGATGAGTATTATACTTTGATACTACTGGGGACTATCGGTATGATGGTGGTGGCCTCGGCTATTGATATTGTGACTATATTCATCGGATTTGAATTGGCCAGTTTGTCCACTTATGCATTAGCCGGGTTCAATAAGAAGGATCCAAGCAGTATGGAAGCTGCGGTAAAATATTTTATTGTAGGTGCCTTGTCATCCACGCTGTTGTTGTTCGGTCTTTCATACGTTTATGGTATGAGCGGAGGACTTACTAATATCAGTGACCTTGCTGTATTTTTCAATGCTAACCCAGGTGTGATAAAGAGCCCTATAGGTATAATGGCGATGATGCTGATTGTAGCTGGATTCGGGTTCAAGATGGCACTTGTGCCGTTCCATATGTGGGCGCCAGATACGTATCAGGGTTCTCCTACTGTAATCTCGGCACTGCTTGCAGCAGGGTCAAAGAAAATGGCTTTTGTGGCAGCTTTCAGAGTATTGCTCATTGCTATGATAGCTATAAAGGTAGATATGGCACTGGTATTTGCATTACTGGCCGTCCTAACTATGACAATAGGTAATGTGGTGGCTGTAAGTCAGAGGAGTATCAAACGAATGCTGGCTTATTCTTCAATAGCCCAGGCAGGATATATTTCACTGGTATTTGTGGTAATGTCCCCTGAAGCATTGACTGGCGGTATATTATACGTGATGTCCCATGCATTTATGAAAACAGGGGCTTTCATTGCCGTAGCAGCATTAGGATATGTGCTGTTAAAAGAGAATAGCAATGCCAAGGATGTAGATCATCTAGACAGATTTGCAGGCTTAGGAAAGAGATCACCATTTTTAGCATTCAGTGTAATGGTGTTTTTGTTCGCATTGGCAGGAATTCCGCCAACAGCAGGTTTTGTGAGTAAATTCTATCTATTCTATGCCGTGCTTAAAGGTGG
>DATKUV010000080.1:0-11701 GCA_035530415.1 Candidatus Nanoarchaeia archaeon
CTATCAGCACCAGTTTCCCCACAATAGGAATGGCGCTGAAATTTGACCACGGTCCAACAAGATTGAAACCAGGCCCGATATTGCCAAGGGTCACAATGGATGCAGAAGCTGCACTCAGCATCTCCAGGCCTAAAAGCCCCATAATAAAAGTGCTCACCATAAACACCAGTATATAAAGTATGGTAAATGAAAAAATACTTCCCATAATATCTTCTGGTACCACCCTGTCTCCCAGCCTGATAGGTTTAACAATCTTAGGTTGTAGAACTCTGAACAGTTCCCTGTATCCGTATTTCAACATTAACATTAACCTTACGACCTTGATCCCACCTGCAGTGGAACCGGCACATCCACCAATGAACATAAGGACAAATAAAATCATCCGGGACGAGTCGGGCCAGGTATTGAAATCATGGGTTGCATATCCTGTAGTGGTCAGGATCGATACCACCTGGAAAATAGCATACCTGAAAGATGATGCAATTCCCTCAAAAGTCCCTGTGATCCAGAGGGTAAATGTCAATAGTACTGATGCACCCAGCACGATAAAGGCATAGAATTTAAATTCGCTATCATGCAACAGGCTTTTACGGTCCGCATAAATCATCCTGTAATGCAGTGCAAAGTTGGCCCCGGCAACAAACATGAAGAAGACAATAATGCCTTCTATCAAAGGACTGCCAAAGGCTGCAACAGAATCAGCCCGGGGTGAGAATCCACCGCAAGCCATAGTGGTAAAGGTGTGGGTCAGGGCATCATACACATCCATTCCGGCAACCAGCAGCGCTATCACCTGTAATGCTGATAATACCACATACACCATCCAGAGTATCTTTGCAGTCTCGATCAGCTTGGGTTTCAGTTTATCCTCTGTAGGTCCGGGCGCCTCTGCTTTGAAAAGCTGCCGACCTGCCACTGCCAGTTTTGGCAGAATTGCCAGGAAAAGCATAATGATACCCATGCCACCCACCCATTGGATGAAACTGCGCCAGAAAAGCAGTGCCCTTGAAAAGGATTCAATATCAGTCATTATTGTGGCACCAGTGGTGGTAAAACCAGACATTGACTCAAACAGGGAGTCCACAGGTGAGAGACCGCTGAACCAAAACGGAAGTGCACCGAAAATTGCAGCTGCTAACCAGCCGAATGCCACAATAGCAAAACTTTCCTTGTTTTTAAACTCTTCGGTGCTGCGGTTAGTGTATTCAAGAATGATCCCCACCACTGATGTGATAACAAATGAATAAATAAAGATCATGGCAGACTCCCATTGTGCAGGGTCTGACCTTGAATAATAATAACCCACAATTGCAGGTATGAGCATTAGAAATCCCAGAAACTTCAAAATAATTCCCAGGGTATGCAAAACAATCTTGAATTTCATGAGACCTACTGCTATTTATTTAGAAATATATAATGTTTTATTTGAATAGATTTTCAACATTAGATACAACATCCAGGTTTGTGAACACGATCACCCTGTCACCAGGCATGACCTTATCGCTGCCGTGTGGGACAATGATCTCCTCCCCCCTGACAATGGTGCTGACAATAGCACCTTTCGGGAAATTGACATGTTTCAGATCCTTCTTCACGATCTTGGAACCTTCTTTAGCAGTAAGTTCAAGTATTTCAGCTTTATCACCTTCGATAGTTGTGATTGACTGGATATCGGCCTTCAGCATAGTGGTCTTTAACACTTCATTGATTGTAGCTTCTCTGGAACTCATGGCCACATCCACTCCTACCAGCTCGAATAATTGGATATATTCAGTCCTCTCGACCCTTGCTATAACCTTTTTAGCTCCCAACTGCTTTGTAAGAAGTGAGCACAGCAGGTTTTTCTCGTCACTATTTGTAACAGACACTACCACATCCATATTTGCGGTATTAACATCTTTCAATATGTTAATGTCAGTTCCGTCCCCGTTTATCACTTTTATTTTCGACAGGGTTTCAGCGATCATTTCACATCGTTTACGATCATTGTCTACCAGTGTAATATTAAAACCATTGTCGCTCAACAATTTGATAAGGTAAAATCCTACTTTACCACCACCCACAACAAGCACTTTCTTACTCACAGTATCAACTTCAAACCAGGTACGTATCTCCTGAATAGCTTCCTCTTTCCCGATCATTACAATACGATCGCCGGACATGATGAAATCAGACCCGCCAGGAATTATTATATCCTTATCTCTGAATATTGCGGAGATCATGCTGCATTTTGGAAATTCGATATCCTTGAGAGCCTTATTTATAAGGATATTTTCCCCCTCCACTTTAAATTCGATCATTTTAACCTTACCGCCCACAAAATCTTCCACATCAAGAGCTGATGGGACTGATAATATCTGGTACATCTCATCAGCCAGGGAAAGTTCAGGACATATCATGATGTTCATACCCACCTGTTCCCTGATGGTGACCGGTTTATCAATATAATCAGGATTGCTCACCCTGGCAATGGTTTTGATGTTATTATTAAGAAGTTTTGCACCAATGGAAGCTACAATATTCAACTCATCATTTCCTGTGACTGCTACTACAAGTCCTGAATTTGTTATTTTTGCATCTTTCAACCGCTTTATATCGGCACCGTTACCCTGTATCACCTGAACATCAAGTTCACGGGCTCGTTCGCATGCCGCTTCGTCAATATCGATCAATACCAGTTCATGGTCATGATACAACGTTTTTGCGAGATGATAGCCAACATCACCCGCACCTATGATAATTATACGCAATATATTCACCTAAAAAAAATTTGTGAGATAATAAGTCCTAAGACTATTAGAATCATCACAATATATTAAAAGATTATCCGTAAATTCTGGTTAGAATTCAAGAATATTCTGATTTCCAGTGTTTTTCACTTTATAATTCTGCACTTCATCAGAATTTATGTCAACACCCAGCTGCCTTAACGTATTGGCAGCGATTTTTGGTCCGATGATCTGAGCAATAATCTCATATCCGGCCTGCCGTATAGCTTCAATGTCCTTATAACCTGCAGTATAAAGCTTCCTAGCCCTAACACGACCGATCCCCTTGATCTTGATAATGGGCAGCAGTTCTGAGGATGCACCATAAGAGATCCGTTCCACCAGTCCATTTATAAAAGAAGTATAGTTACTTCCCAGATGTGCACTTATGCGGGCAGTTGAATGCATCAACCATTCGGCATTATCGGCCTGCGCCCTTATATCGCCGGGACCGATGTTGAACTTTGAGGTAATATCGTCTTCTTTACGTTCAGATATCCAATCCAGCAATACCATGGCAGTTTTCACTTCAGAGAGAAACCATTCATAATCAGCACTGCTGGGTGATGGTGGATGCACGAACTGGTCACTGTGCTGGGAGACAAAATCATCAAGCCAGGAATAATCATTTGAGCGTAAAAAGAGGCGGCGCATATCAGGTGTTTTGTAGATGAGATGTAAACAGGTAAGTTCAGTAACATTTACCGTATCCAGATTGCGCAGCCCCTCCACAATAATGCTTGCCGACATGGGGTCAATATATAATTTTGAGACCACCTCACCCAGACGGGTAGGGTGCAAACCATCACTGTCCACCAGCATTTCATTATTCTCAAGAAAGGTCAATACATCATCTACAACAGCTGCCAGACGCCAGGTATCCTGCTGGTATGCAAAGAAAGTGCGTTCAAGAAAATCCATAAGTTCTTTCCTGCTCCTTACAACCCCGGTTGAAACAGCCGAAAGAATGTGAGTGCGCAGGGCATTTTCAGTCCCCAATTTTGACCAGATATCTTCAGCATTGCTCAGCACGTACTCTACCATTAATAGATTCATTTCATCGAAGGAGCGCACTACAAGTACAGATTCGCCGTAAGGGTCAAGCCCTGGCCTGCCTGCCCTTCCTGCCATTTGCTTATATTCAAGTACAGGAATGGGTACCATCCCATAATTCGGGTCATATCTTTTATATCCGCGAATGATCACCCGTCTGGCAGGCAGGTTCAAACCTGCAGCCAGTGTGGGTGTACTGGATAAGACCTTGATCATATTATTTCGAAATCCATTCTCGATTAACTTCCTTTGTTCTGAAAGCAGTCCTGCATGATGGAAGGCTGAGCCGCCTTTTATACAATCAGACAGCTTCTTTGTGATCTCTGTTTCACCGGTATCGAGCATTTGCTCAGCTAACACCTGTAATTCTTCAAGGTTCTTACTATCCAGCATTTTGCCAAGTTTTTGTCCGATCCGCTTAGCACTAGCTTCTGCATTTCTGCGGCTGCTCTCAAAGATCAGACATTGTGCCCCTTCTTCTATGGTGTCTGCAGCCAGATTGAGCAGATCATCCGTATATTTTTCTTCAATAACCCGCTGGGAATCTGGAAAATTTATGGCACTTCCGAAATACACGCCTTCTTTCAGGTCAATGGGTCTCCACTCGCTCTCCACAAGAGATGCATCCAGCCACTGTGCCATATCCTTTGCATTACCTACTGTGGCAGACAGACCGATTATCTGCGCATCAGGATTCATTTGCATAAGGCGTGCAATAGTAACTTCAAGAGTAGGCCCCCTATCAGGTGAATCCAGCAAGTGTATCTCGTCCACCACAACCACAGTTATATCATTCATCCATGCTGTACCGTTGCGGATAAGCGAATCGGTCTTCTCTGAAGTCGCCACAATGATATCTGTCTTTGCCAGCCACTCGTCCCTGGAATCAAAATCCCCTGAAGAGATACCTGCCCTGACACCAATTGATTCAAATTCCTTGAACCTCTGGAACTTTTCAGAAGCAAGGGCTCTTAAAGGAACAATATACAGGCATTTGCCGCCGTTAAAAATGGATTTCAACATTGCCAACTCTGCAATCATAGTCTTGCCAGAAGCAGTGGGGACGGAGACAAGTAGATTTCGATTTTCTAATAATCCTGCTTCAACAGCTTTTATTTGTGGAGGATAAAGCTCTGATATCCCGGATTCAATATAAAACGACCTAACCTTATCCGGAATATCTAAACTAGTAAGTTTCATAAGCAGCTTAATTTAAAGGTTTAAATAGATATAAAGACATTGTGCAATCGCTTATTCAAATGAAAATTATCAAAATTATTAAAGGTGAAATAAATGAATTCTGACAGAATCAATAATCTCCCCCCATATCTTTTTGCAGCTATAGATGAGGCAAAGGCAAAAGTTGTTAAAAGGGGTGTTGATGTGATAGATCTGGGTATTGGTGACCCGGATATGCCTACTCCTGATAATGTAATCCAGGCTCTATGTAAGTCTGCCAAAAATCCGGACAGGCACAAATATCCTTCATATATCGGAATGCTGTCCTTCAGGCAAGCGGCAGCCAAATGGTATGAAAAGCATCTGGGAATTGAACTTGACCCCTCATCCCAGGTACTTACTTTTATCGGCTCCAAAGAAGGCATCTTCCATATCCCATTGGCGTTCTTAAATCCCGGTGACGTAGCCCTTATCCCGGATCCGGGTTATCCTGTATATAAGATCGGGACGTTATTTGCGGGCGGAGTACCCTACATTATGCCCCTGCTCAAAAAAAACGGATTTTTACCAGACCTGGAAGCTATTCCCAGGGACGTTCGGAAAAAAGCGAAAATAATGTTCCTTAACTATCCAAATAACCCAACATCTGCAATTGCATCTGAAGACTTTTTCAGTGAAGTTGTGGAATTTGCAAAAGAAAACGATATAATTGTGATCCATGACAATGCCTATAGCGAGATGACATATGATGGATATCGGGCCCCCAGTTTCTTAAAAGTGGACGGAGCCATGGACGTGGGAATAGAGGTTCATTCCTTATCTAAGACATATAATATGACAGGATGGAGAATTGGTTTTGCTGTGGGCAATACTGAGATTATAAAGGGTATTGGAAAAGTCAAAACTAATGTGGATTCCGGTGCTTTTGAGGCAGTACAGGAAGCTGGCATCGAAGCCATGTTGGGCCCCCAGGATATTATCGATGATATGAGAAAGATCTATACAGAAAGAAGAGATGCTTTGATGGTGGGACTAAAGGAACTGGGAATTGATATGGATCCGCCTAAGGCTACTTTCTATGTATGGGCACCAGTTCCCAAAGGACATGATTCTATGGGATTCTCAAAAATCCTGCTTGAAGAAGCGGGAATTGTTGCCACTCCAGGTAATGGATTCGGTGATTATGGTGAAGGTTATGTCAGATTCGCCCTTACCAGTTCAGTAGATAGAATTAATGAAGCAGTTGAAAGAATGAGACAATTAAAGGTCTAAAACAATTGTTATATATAACATCCGAATAGAAAATTAGATAAAAAGGAATGAACAATATTAATTGAGGATTAATCATGACTGCAGATACCTTAGTGGAATCAGAAAGAGTTAAATCGGGGATACCTGGATATGATGAGATGATCAGTGGAGGTTACTTCAGGCAGACTGTGAACGTAATCTCTGGAGAATCGGGGACCGGAAAGACTATTTTTGGGGCCCAGTTCCTGTATGAAGGCGCGAAGAAAGGTGAAAAAGGTCTTTGCATCATGACAACTGAATCAGCAAAGTCTTTGAAAAAAGAAATGTATACTTCCTTTGGATGGGATTTCGAGAAACAGGAAAATTCAGGAATGATCTCATTTGTAGATATTGCAGACCCTGAACTAAGATTACAGAAGACTGTTGATATGGCACCAACTGAACTTATTAGAAGTTTTAAAAATCTGATTGACCGTAAAATAGAAGAAAATAAACCAGCCAGGGTTTTTATAGATTCTATTGAGGCGATCTTCCTGGCAATTGAATCGCCCTTCAGGTTAAAAACACTAATTGATGATCTTTTCGGTGTTCTCAGGTCAAGGGATGTAACTTCAGTTATTACAGTAGGTACCACATTCAAGGTTGAATCCACTGTAGAATATGGGGCAGATTCTGTTACGAGATTGGGCCGGGTTGTTTCAGGTAATAACCTGCAGCGTTCGATCTATATAGCCAAATTGCGAGGTTCAAACACAATAAACGAGATACGTGTCTTGAATATTTCCGATAATGGTGTCAGGGTATTGGACCAGTCTCCATATATTATTTAAAAAAATGCTCTGTAGGTGGGGGTAGCACAATATTATATCATATGACCTTGAGTTGTTAATAAGACTCCTGATCGAATTATTCTGGATTTCTTCATGTATCTATGCCATCAGATCAACAAAGCTGGCCTATTGGAAACAGTGCTGGTATGTCATCTTATTGGGCTGCATAATCCATATGATGTACATTTTCGCCACATTTGCAGATTATGATGCAGGTATTTTTAGAAATCTCGGTATGGGAATAGTTGCAATTGGAATATTTTTGCTTGCCAAACGCACAAAAGATATCTTGGGATAATTACAGTATTATAATACCATTGTCAGTTATATCATAATCGGCATTTATCTTATCTAATCCCATCATAGCTTCAATTGTGATCTCATTACCATCCAGATGAACTATATTATCTACGCTAGCTTTGAGCAAAGTCTCTATCTGTGAATCTACTACACCTTCCGTATATGTTATTATACTGGTACCCCCTGCTAACTTGAGCCGCATAGTGTATGATTTTAGCACCCGGATGACCAGTATTGGTGAATTATATGAAAAAAGAGTTGTAGTTGAATCGAGGATAGACCTGAATTGATGGGTTTTTTGATAAATGGATTGCAGATCTTCGATTATCTTGCTGATTATTTCAGTAGGGTTCTGGGGTGATGAGATTTTATGCGTATCAGACTCTTTTTGAGTCGCACCAATGGCACCCGATGCAGTATCAAGTACATAAAGCTGTTCATTCAGGAAATATTCATGTATCATCCAGTTAAAATTCATCATTGTTTCTTCAAGCTGGGCCAGGTTGTAATCTGTCATTAAATACAAACTGGTTTCATCATCAATAATTGCCTGGTTCAGGAAATGATAACAAAAGATCGATTTGCCACATTTTGGAGGCCCATAGACCAATGTCATGGAATTCTCTGGCAGTCCTCCACCTATTAATTGATCAAGACTTTCAATTCCGGACTTTATTTTCGGCATCATTTTTACACTCGATATATCATATCAAAAAGGGCGTCAAGTGCATTATCAATACCTCTTTTTTCATCAGCTGAAACTGGAATAATCTGTACATTTTCACCTAAAGCCATTCTTTTTTTGATCTCTGTTGGTGTTAGAGCATCTTCAAGGTCCTGCTTATTTGCTACGATCACTTTTGGAATAGCCTCTGCCCTGCACATATTAATCATTTCCTTTGCTCTGGTAAATGTTTCTGGTTTGGTGGAATCAATTACAATAAAAGCACCAATAGATTCCCTGGCCAATGGTTCCAGCAGCAGGTCAAACCGATCCTGGCCAGGGGTCCCAAAGATATCAGCTGAAAATCCTTTATAGTCGACATGCCCAATATCCAGTCCTACTGTTGTTGGGAACATCTCAAAAGCCTGCCTTTCCACAGATACAGCATCCTGTGCAATGGCATGTACAAATGTAGTCTTCCCTGCATTGTACGGTCCGGTTACTAAAAGTTTCGGGATGAAAACCTTAACACCGCTTGGCTCGATCACTTCAAAGAAGGTTTTACATTCAGTTGTTTTGCCCCAGCTGGATTTCACCACCACAAATACCTGCCTGTACATCACCTTCTCTTCAATTCCAAAAAGTTTTACTTCACAATTGACCAGACTTATTAATCTGTCTACCATCTGATCTTCATAATTCCACCTGGTAAACAAATATACGATATTTACATTCTGTTCACTGGCAGCCTCATTCCATATCCTGATCAATTCCAATGTTTTTTCTTCACCAATAGAATCAATTAAAGTTGCAACATTCTCAATTATTGCAGTTCCACCTGCTACATCCTCAATAGCAGACAGTATAATGTCTCTGCTTTTCTCAAAATCATCAATTACATATTTGCCTATAGGTGGTACCCCCATCATTGAAGAAATGGAATCCACAAAAAATATCTGACCCGCCTCCAATGGTGTTTTCAGGTCCCATCCATATTTTTCAAATACTCGCCCGATCTCAGCAGGTGTTCGGGTATTAGTATATATAAAACCGATTTCTTTATCAATTTGGGTCCTCTCAGCAATTATCTGATAACCAAAAACATCAGACATCAAACCAGGCATTGCATTGAACAACATTGATTTTCCTAACGGTACTCCTCCCTGGAGGATGTCATCAAGTCGTGGAATATAGGTTTTCTTCATAATCCTATACCTCTTCTAAAATCTCCTGCACCTGTTTCGCCCTCAACTCGATCTCAACTGTGATTAGACCAATTTGAGCTTCAACTTCAGCCAGTGCTATAACCAATGCCTTTTCTCCTGCAGGTTTTAGCAATAATGTTCCCTCTGCTGTTCTCACACTTACCTCACTCACATCACCTGTTCCCATCTGGGAGCTTGCCGTTTCTGCGCTTGCGATTATTGTGGAACAAAGAGCACCTACAATACGTTCATTCATCTCAGGCGGCATTCTTGATGTGATCAAAAGACCTTCGGTACTTACGACACCGCATGCTTTAATCTGGCCCACCTGCATGAACTTGGTCAATATTTGGTCCAGTTTTACCTTTTTGGTTTCAACCATACTATCACCTTTTTGGGATGCTTCTTAATTCTCATCTATAATTGCTATGGTATACCTCAATCCATCATGCAGGGATCGTTCTGTTGTGATTGGAGCAAGTATCGCACCCGACTCGATCAATTCCCGCTCCACCTCCGGTTTGATACCTGTAATGACACAGGTGGCTCCAAACTGTCTTGCATACCGTGCGATATTGATCAAAGGTTGTGTGATTTCAATATCAGCTGGAACCCCCGTAATATCAAGAATAACCCCTTTCGATTTCGCTTCGGTGACCTGTTCAAGCGTGGTAGTCATTAATCTATTGATACGACCGGTATATGCCTCTAGCTTCTGGATTGTCTCTTCCAATTCATGTTCTGATCTTTTTCGCTCAGTAATGTCGCGAGCAGCAGCAAAAGCACCAACCACATTTCCCTCCTGATCCAGATAAACAGAAGCATTGTAAGCAACAATGGTCTCGGTCCCATTCCTTGCTTTTAACACCAGTTCATAATTCCGGACTTCCCCTAATTCAAAGACCTTCATAGCATATTTATGTGCTTTTTCCGGATCAGTGAAATAATTGGCAAAGGGGGTGTTAATAAGTTCTTTCCGGCTCACACCGGTAGCTTGAATGGTGGCCTCGTTCACATCCAGTATGATCCCATTATCATTAAATGTTACCAGAGGATCAAGGCTGACCTCAATCAATCCACGATTGTAACGATGAAGGTTCGAAATCTCCTGTTCTGCCAGTTTACGCTCGGTAATATCTTTAAAATCCTCCACTATCCCAACAAATTTGCCATTTTGCTCTAATCTTGCAGCATTCAGGATAACTGGTATCTCTTTACCGTCTGATAGTATCTTGACAGTTTCACATTCAACAAAACCCTCTCCCATTTTCATTTTCTCAAGTGGACACTCTTCAGAATAACAGAGTTCACCTCCCAGGATTTCGTAGCATTTCTTACCAATGATTTCATCCTCATCCATTTTTACCAATCTAAGAAAAGCTTTATTCACCTTGATTATTATCTTATCAGTATCTATTACACACATTCCATCAGCAGCGATCTGAAAGATGAGATCAAGTTCTGCTTTTTTTTCACGCAGTGCAATTTCAGCATTTTTTCGCTCAGTGATATCACGGGCAGCGGCAAAAGCTCCTGCCACCTGCCCTGTTTCATCTTTATACACTGAAGCATTGTAAGCTACAATTGTTTCTATGCCATCTTTAGCCTTCATGACCAGTTCATAGTCCCTGACTTCTCCGGTTTCAAAGACTTCCATGGCACCTTTATATGCTCTCTCCGGATCGGTAAAATAATCAGCGAACGGGGTGTTGATCAACTCATTCCTTTCCATACCTGTAGCCCTGATAGTGGCTTCATTAACATCAAGAATAATACCTTCGTGGTTAAAAGTGACTAATGGATCAAGGCTTGTCTCGATTAAACCCCGATTATAACGCTGGAGATTATGGATCTCCTGCTCGGCACGCTTCGATTCAGTGATGTCACGGGCAGCTCCAAAGGCCCCTACTACTTCCCCAGACTGATCTTTATAGATCGAAGCATTGTATGACACAATAGTCTCTGCACCATTTTTTGCCTTCATGACCAGTTCATAGTCCCTGACCTCTCCTGTCTCAAAGACTTTCATTGCACCCTTATATGCTCTATCGGGATCGGTAAAATGATCAGAAAAAGGTGTGCCTATCAACTCTTCCCGACTTCTGCCGGTAATACGTACTTTAGCTTCGTTCACATCCAGAATTATGCCATTCCGATCAAAGGTCACCAAAGAATCAAGGCTTGCCTCGATTAATCCTCGATTATATCTTTGAAGATTCTGGATCTCCTGCTCAGCACGCTTCCACTCTGTTATAACACGGGCAGCTCCAAAGGCCCCTACTACTTCCCCAGACTGATCTTTATAGACCGATGCATTGTATGACACAATAGTCTCTGCACCATTTTTTGCCTTCATGACCAGTTCATAGTCCCTGACCTCTCCTGTCTCAAAGACTTTCATTGCACCCTTATATGCTCTATCGGGATCGGTAAAATGATCAGAAAAAGGTG
>DATKUV010000081.1:0-13041 GCA_035530415.1 Candidatus Nanoarchaeia archaeon
TGTGACAATTATTTTCTCTCCAACTAAATATTCAAAGGAATTTGGTGATTTTGCCTTCAATTCGCCAGTCCCATCCTCAATGGTGATCATGGTGTAATCGATAAGTACAACATTCTTTGTAACAACTGCTGCCACCTTTACCTCCCTGTCAGCAAGATCGGCAGTATTATTCAATATTTCTTCGATCCTTGTACCGCCATCGATAGCAGAGACATTAACGTCATTGGTTGCAGTATCACCTGAAACCGACATAGCCAATAGCATAACATCGAATGTTTTATCCAGGGTATCACTATAGAATTCTGTTCTTAAAAAACCTGAAGCCGTAATTTGAGAGCCATTTTCTATTGAAATCGAGGAACCTGCGACCCACATATTTCCTGTACCATCGCTGATTTCCATTAGCGTGTATTTGGGAACTTCGATTGTCTGGTTTACAATACCTGTTATTTGTACATTTTGGTATGCGGAAGGATTGTCCAGGACTTCTTTGATAGAGAGTTCCATGAAGGTTTCAGGAGTCGAGATCGGTGTTGTCGGTGGGCTGGAATTACTGTTATCATTATTGTCAGTACATCCGGAAATTACCAGTCCGGTAAGAACAATACATATAATTAATGCAAAAGTAGTTATTTTATTCATTAAATGGCCTCTGTAAAAATGTGCTATTATTTTGCTTGAATTAAACCCAATTAAATATAAACATTACCATAATATAAATCATAATTATGCTTGATACAAATACCCATCTAAGGGCATGGGATGAAGAACATAAACGAGGGATCTGGAAGGGGCCCTACTCATTGGCTTTTTTCCAACAATATGCTCCATCCTCAGGTTTAGTGCTTGATGCAGGCTGTGGCATTGGAAGATATACCATACCTCTAGCTTTGAACAATTACAGCATGATCGGAATTGACATATCACTGCTTGCAATAAAGAAACTTGATGATGAGATACATCGCCGTCACTTTAATGTGGGTATGGGAGCTGCTGATGTGCGCAATCTTCCATTTAATGATAATGTATTTGAAATTGTGATTTGTTACGGTGTTTTGCAGCATTTGCTTGAATATGAAAGACAAAAAGCACTTCTTGAGTTCAATCGTGTCCTTGCTAGAAATGGCACCCTGATAATAGAAGTGTTGGGTAAGGAAGACATGCGCGCTGGTGGCAAAATGGTCGAGCCTTTCACATATCAAAGAAATACTGGTTCAATATACCATTATTTTGATGTGCAGGAATTGACTGATATTTTTACAGATTTTAAGATCATTGAGATAAAAGAAGAGAAAATCATAAAGAACCTGGGAGGAAAAGAATGTATGAGACATATGATTTCGGTAGCTGCCAGGACGGCAGAAAGAGATAAAAATATTAAGTAGTATATTAGTTAATAACTGTGATGGAAATAAAATCAGACACATCTTTAGACCGATCAAGAAGCAAGAAAATATTATTAATTACCATTGGGCTTCTGGTTTCTATTATTATAATTATTCTTTCATCTTCTACAGCCAGCGCCGAGACACCCAGATACCTTCATGTAAACTCTATCACAATGGAACTCGATGGACCGGATGCTACATTTACTGTTAATTATGAACTGGATATTGTCGCCAGGATATATGTTCTGTTCTTAGGAAGTGGGAATATTGAACCAGCTATTAATGAGATATTCTATGATTTTGGTGACTACAAAATTGTGAATGTCAGGAATAATTATGCTGTAGTAATTGCTAATAATGTTTCATATATAGACCCGAACCAGATAGGGAACTTCTATTTCCATGATTCTATTGATCTGGGTGTAAGAGTAGACACATTCAATCTTGTATTTCCTACCGGGATAACAAGAACCTTTAAAGATGTCTCAAGTACAACGAATACGTTTTTTGAACAGAAATAATATCACTTTTTCTTTCTTCTAGCATTAAAGACCGATGGGAGATGGACAATATATGATCCGTCCTCTTTTATAGCTAGAATTATGTCTTTTCGTTCCAGAAGCGCGTCAAGATTAAGTTCATAGGAACCAGGACCTAATATTCTAACCGATTCAATGCGGTCACTTTCAGGTTCCTGGTCATGTTTTATTATCTTTTTTACTTCAATATTTTGATCGCTCAGGAATTCATCGATCTCTTTAACGAATTTCTTTGCAGGATGTTGTTCATCATGCTCACTCAAATTTTCGATTTCCGGTTCTGATTCATCTCGCACATAAAGGAATTTATTCCACCCGCAATTGGGACAACCGTTTAGTATGGTTACGGCACCGTCTTTGAAGATGTTCTCACACCTTGTACATTTGTGGGGCATAATTCCTCTCTATATTGAAATAAGATCACTGTTGGGATGATACCAGTGTGCTGATAAAATCCCGGTCCTTTTTCAGGGTCTTTAACTGGTTAGCAGGGCCTATGACCGTCAATCTTGTCCTGATCATGGGCTTTTTAAACAGTTTTTCGAAAAAATTCGGGTTTTGTTTACTGGGATAACTTTCTATCTCTATCCCTGAAAACTCATCTGGAGTGATTTCGGTCATGGTCATCTCAATAAGTTTTGCTTCCTCAGAAGGGGTCAATCCTTTTTCCAGCACAAGTATCTTGCCATCCTTGACCTCGTCCAGTATTAATCGTATCTTTTCCATTGGCGTCATTTCTGACAATTTTTCCTCTGATATCAAATCCATTTGTACACCGATCATGATATCACCCAAAATGGTCTGCAATTTCTTCGTAAAGCGAATCTATATTCTGCCCTTCCAGTGCCGATATGGGCACTAATGGATGCTGGGGAAAAGCACTTTTTATCCTTGCAGGAGAGGATTCAGGCAGATCAATTTTATTGGCAACGATAAGCAGCGGGAGACTTCTGGCTTCCATATTGCCTATCACGGTCACATTCACCTGGGTGAAAGGGTCTTCTGTGGCATCCATAACAAGGATAACTCCGTCCAGATCATCCAGCCATTTAACAGCTTCTATGATGCCTTCTGTGGCCTCTTTGGCTCTGCGTTTTGCTTCGTCCTCATCCAGCCCATGGGCCATAAAATCATGGAAATCGATCTTGGTAGCCAGTCCGGGTGTGTCCACTATATCAAGAGTGACCCTGGAGCCATTAGATTCTATAGTTACTCCTTCCCGGCGGCGAGCGCGTCTGGTTTCATGGGGTATGGCAGAAACCGCACCCATTGCATCCCCGGTCCAGTCCCTGATAATTCTATTTGCTAATGTTGTCTTACCGGCATTGGGTGGTCCATAAATCCCAATCCTTGCTACCTTCTTCTTGAATATTTTTTTAAATACAGAGGAGAAGTTCTTTTTTACTTTTTTTATAAATCCCATTCATATTCCTCCATTTATTCCCTCATATGGTTTAGTAATTTTTTCTTACACTGATTTTGATATAGTTGAATTTATCGCTATTTCTGCAATGTTCGCACCATAGTCACCTATACGGTCTATACTGTCAGATATTATCCTCAAGTGCAATGCATCCCTGGTGCCCAAGGCCGAAAGTTCGTGGTCAATGGCCCTGAGGGATTGATTAACTCCATCTTTCATATTGATCGCATTGTTAGCAAGGTCAATATTAGATGAAAATAAGGACTCAACAGCATTTTCAACTAATTTATTTGCACGTTGTCCGGCAATATCGAACATCTGGGTAATATTTGACGGCGGCGACTTTTCCAACTCGGTACTTATTTGAGCGATCTTGCGCGCATGGTCTGCTATCCGTTCAATAGGAAGGGAAGCCAGGCTTAGATCAAGGCTCATATCGAGAGTCATATCTTTTTGTGCATCTTTAACCATACCGCTGCGTACTATTATGCGCAATTGCTTCTCTATTAGAAGATACAACCTGTCTACTTCATCATCTCTTTGTGCCACGTCCATTGCAAGATCAATATCATTGGAAGTTAATGCTTGCAATGCATCATTTTGCATGGAATTTGCAATTAAATACATCCTCCTTACAGATTGAAACAGAGATAGTTCTGCTGGATTTAATAAGTCTTGCAAGATCATGCGATCAGCAGTTTCTTCAATTATCTCAGGCCCGATCAATTTATGCGTGATCTTTCTGATGGTTTGTTTTTGTTCAGCTGTGATCCGATTCGATCTGATCTCAATAATATTAAAACCTGCAATATAGGACGCAATGATCTCCCGTATCAGTACATCACCCGATTTACCTGTGACATCAAGTTTGTTCTGTGTGGGGGCTGGAGAAGAGATATTGGGAGTAATCAGGAGAGTGCCATCCGGTCTTATGGTTATGCCGACATTCATCCCATTGGTCACACCAACACGGTCAGCCCATTGTTTTGGCAGGGAGACAATGAATGTTGACCCTCCGGTACGTTGTATTTTACGAATCTCCATATTTTTATCCAGTTATATATTATCTATATAGAATCATTCATGAATATATATCTTTTGTTTTTTCAAATGAAAAATTATTTACTTGTAAACTCCTTCAAATTAGTAAAAAGGAAATGGAGACTATTTTATGGTACTGCCTGATAAATTCAAATGTGTAATTACTAACTGGGATTATATTTACAACCTGACCCGCAATGTGGCAAACGATATCAAGAGATCCGGGTATGAACCTGATATCATTATCGCACTGGCAAGAGGAGGATGGTTCCCTGGCAGGGTATTGTGTGATTTTCTTGGATTGAATGACCTGACCAGCTTGAAGATTGAACATTATCTTGGCACTGCTGCTGCAAGCGGTCAACCTGAGATAAAATATCCTTTGGCTGAAAATTCAGTGACTGGTAAGAAGGTCCTCATGGTGGATGATATTGTGGATACTGGAAAGAGCATAATCCATGCAAAGGAGTATATTAAGACCCAAGATTCTAAGGAGATCCGTACGGCTGCTCTTCAATATTTATATACTTCAGAGATGGTCCCTGATTATATTGGTGAGAAGGTAGAAGAGTGGGCATGGATAGTATATCCCTGGAACTTTGTTGAAGATATGATTGATATTATCAGTAAATTGATGATCAAAGAAAAAAAGGATGCTTTAACATTAGATGATATCCGCACTGGGTTGTATCATTATCATATGATCGATCCAATAAACTTTGAGATCGCGCAGCCTGGCAGACTACTTGAAGTAATGTCGGAGATGGAACGCATCAAAATAGTGGAAAAGAAAAGTATTAACGGCGGTGCAGGCTGGGGTTTTTTACCTGAATGAGGTTGATTGAAATGAAGAAAAATACGGCAGAAGTGGCAATTATTGGTGGGAGCGGTGTATATGATGCATCAATGCTGGACAACTCGAAAGAGGTTGAGGTCGACACACCATTCGGCAAACCATCAGATGCGATTACTATTGGTGCTTTCGGAGATACAAATGTAGCTTTTTTACCACGACATGGCAAAGGACACAGAATATCTCCCAGTGAATTAAACAGCAGGGCCAATATTTTTGCACTTAAGAAACTGGGGGTGACAAAGATTATTTCTGCTTCTGCTGTAGGCAGTTTAAAGTTAGAAATGAAACCCCTTGATATTGTGATACCTGATCAGATATATGACCGTACCCGCCAGAGGGTCAGCACCTTCTTTGAAGACGGGATTGTCGTGCATATGGGCTTTGCTGATCCATTCTGCAGTGACCTCTCATTTAAACTAACTGAAGTATGCAGGAAAAAGAATTATAATGTACATAACGGTGGGACATATGTTTGTATGGAAGGTCCGCAGTTCTCAACCAGAGCCGAATCGAAAGTGTACCAATCCTCAGGTTTTGATATCATAGGGATGACTGCTCTTCCAGAGGCTAAACTGGCCAGGGAAGCTGAGATGTGTTTTGGTATGATAGCAACGGTTACTGATTATGATGTGTGGCATGAAGAAGATGTTACCATTGAGACTATTATTGAGAATGCTATGAAGAACGAAGAAGCTGTAAGGGAGATAATAAGGGCCGTGATCCCGCGCATTTCCGGGGAAAACGACTGTCAATGCAGGAATTCTCTGGCTGGGGCTATCACCACTGCTCAGGATGCCATACCTGTTGAGACAAAACGTCGATTGGACATACTCATTGGTAAATATCTGTAATTAAAAACATTATCAGGCAAACAATATGATTAAAACCACAAGATTGATATTCAAATAATCCATATTCATATTTAGATGTATGAAGAGGTACCCAGGTTAATTATAGATAATATTGTTGATGAAACCAGGGATATCACATCCATTGAAATGGGCTGTGATAGTGTCCAGCTGTCATGTACTACCGGGAAGATCAAGGTATGGTTTGGCAAACAGGCAAGCAGTGATGTTGTAGGGAAGGTTATTTTTTGTTTTTCTAAAATAGATTCATCATTAATTCATGAAAAGGAAATAATCTGTAATTTTGAGCAAATACCTGTGTATGAAAATCATGGTTATACATTGATATCCTATGGAAAATTTCAGGATGGATACAGGGCAATATTCAATATCCAGTTCTCAAAACAAAATGCATTGGAGCTTTTTGTTGAAAGTATATTAACAGAATTAAATGAAAGTGAAATCAATAAAGTATTACATTGGACAGGGAGTATACCCAGGATAATGTTGATATTCAATGAGTTAAAATCCGTTGACGGGTGGAATATCACAAAAATTGAATACAGGGATGAAGAATGACAGCTAGCAGAAGATTTTCATCAAGGGTTGACAAGATCGATATTTCAGGTATCAGAAAGATGTTTGAGGGTGCGGGTCCCAATGCCATTAATCTTGGTTTAGGTCAACCGGATTTCGATACTCCGAATCATATTAAACAGGCAGCTATAGATGCAATAATAGACGGGTTCACAGGTTATACAATGAATCTGGGTATACCTGAACTCAGAGAGGCTCTCTGTAATAAATTTAAAGAAGATAACAATTTTGAAGCTAAGCCTAATGAAATTATTATAACATCAGGTGCATCAGAAGCACTTCATATAGCTTTGTTAGCACTGGTTGAGCAAGGTGATGAAGTCCTGATTCCAGACCCGGGTTTTGTATCCTATGTATCCCTTACCGATCTGGCAGGTGCAACAGCAGTAGGTGTACCGTTAAGCGAAGAAATGACACTGACCCCTGATAATGTAGTTGAGAGTATTACTGAAAAAACAAAGGTCCTGGTAATTAATTCACCATCAAATCCTACAGGTAGTGTACAATCAAGAGATGAGATACGTGGATTGTGCGAGGTTGCAGATGATCATAATATTACAATCATTTCTGATGAGGTGTATGAGCATTTTATTTATTCGGGAGAACATGTCAGCCCTGCCAGTATTTCTGAAAATGTAGTAACTATAAATGCTACGTCCAAGACATATGCCATGACTGGCTGGAGACTGGGTTATATGGCGGCCCCCCCTGACATTACTGAAGAAATGTTAAAAATTCACCAATATATACAGGCCTGTGCTAACAGTATTGCCCAGAAGGCGGCTCTTGCTGCCATAACAGGTCCCCAGGATAGCGTGAAAGAGATGCGGGGAAGTTTCAGATCGCGACGCGACATTTTGATGAAAGGATTAAAGGACCTGGGAATAAAATGCTTAGAGCCTCAGGGAGCCTTCTATGCTTTCCCTGAAGTAGATAATTCCATGGAAGCTGTCCAGAAACTGCTGGAGTCGGGAGTGATAACTGTTCCGGGTTCTGCTTTTGGACCGAATGGGGAGGGGCATATCAGATTATCATATGCGGTCAGCGAGAATGATATCCTGAAGGCTCTGGATATCATGGGTCAGGTGTTGTAAGAAAATGATTATTGGGGCATCCTCTTTTGCATCCCCACTAAAAGATCTGATCGACGAGGTCGATTCTATTGAACTATATGTCCCAAAGATGGGGTTATATGAGGGGCGTGATCTACAACATGACCGTGTACAGGAAGTGTTTGATATTCTGTCAACCTCCAGTGGCGTGACATCAGTACATGCCCCATATTATGCTGATGTTCCGACATATCCCAGTGAACTTTGCGTGAATACTTCTGAAATGAACAAATCAGATCTCAGGTTAATGGAGGAGTCCATCGAACTGGCAGCCAATTTCCAGTCTAACGTAGTGGTTGTACATCCGGGACTGGTGGGAATTGACCGTAATCAGAGTTTTTCAAACATGGTTGATAACCTGAAGCAATTAGCAGAGTTTGCAGACAACCATGGGGTGATGCTGGGTCTTGAAAATAAGGAGGGGACTGCATTTGGAAACCTGTGCTGTGAAGCGATTGAACTGGTAGATGCTGTGGAAAAGGTTGATTCTGACCGGCTTGGAATTACATTTGATGTTGGCCATGCAAATCTAACTACAGGAGCTGACCAAACTCAAGTCTACAAATTCATGAAGACTGTACAGGAACATGTTGTGCATGTACACGTTCATGACAATATGGGGGTATGGACAAGTGAATATAATGGGGATATACACATGGCACCAGGCAGCGGAACAGTGGATCTTAGAGTGATAGAAGAGTTGGGATTTGAGGGGATCCATAACATGGAGGTCTTCACAATGGAGGACGTGATCAACGGGAAAGAGAGATTGCTGGCGCTTTAATCTCAATCGTTATACCCCGCAGCTCTGCTGCTATTGGGTGTGCCGGCGCAACTTTTGACTTTTTTAGGGGTCCTATCTCTCAGAAATTTGTGCAGTATACTAATATACTACTGTTTGGCAATATTCGATTTCAACAGGTGAAATTAGATCATAGTATTTCGATATTTTTCAGTCTTGAATCCGTATAGCAAGTTTAAAAAATTTTAGCCATATTGCTGTGTGTTGCCCAATAATACCATTTATTTGAAATATTTTCTAAACTCTCAACTGACCTATAGTTTCCTTCCCTTACAATGTCTGCTATTGCTGAGGCAGGCATCACATTAGACATTGCGAACTGAAAGTTTAAATTTTCGTCAATAAACATCTTATTATTTCTAAAAATCAAATAACAAAGTATGTCCATATGTCATCCATCGTATGCAGTATTATTAATTCACACCATTCCATCAAAAAATATCTTAATAACATCCCACATTATTCTATTAATAGAAAAGATTAAATATGAATTAATGCATATAATTGTATAAAAGTGGTTGATAATGAATCAACATGTTAATGAAACCAGAGTTCAAAAAATCCGAGATGTACAGGGATTTGCTAATTGAGTACTTTGGTAAGTACATCAAAATTTAGTAGGTACAATAGGAGGTAAAAAATATGCCAAGAGAATGTGAATTTGAAATAGAAGAAACACTGAGACAATTTGAAAGAGGTGAACACAATGAACAGTAGATATATTAAAAGAGAAATTATGCCAGTCCATGAATGTCGCTGTACATTTATCCCACCCTTTATCCTCGAACATATGGCGAGGGAAGGAATTGAGGAAGCTCGGTTGACAATTCAGCAAAGCAAGATTAGCCGTGAAAATAGAGACAAAAGACCTGAAGAACTGATGAATAAACTTGCAGGTGTCATTTCAGTGGGGAGGGCATATCGGCAAGTGTATGATAGTCAAAATACATATGACTTGCAAAAAAAACTTGAACGAAGTGAAGGAGATCCTGCCATACCAGACCAAGTAGTGAACAATGTCTACGATTATGTAGGAAATGTTCACGACTATTATAAACAAAAGTTGGGACGTAATTCTATTGACAACAATGGTATGGATTTTATCATAAATGTTCACTTTGGGAAAAAATACAACAACGCTTTTTGGGATGGTGAACAGATGACTTTCGGTGATGGAGATGGGAAGATCTTTGTCAACTTTACTAAGTCTCTTGATGTCATAGCCCATGAAATAACACATGGTGTCACCCAGTATGAAGCGAATTTCGTATACAAAGGTCAATCAGGAGCACTTCATGAACACTTTTCTGATGTATTTGGAAGTGCGATTACACAGTACGTCAATAAACAGAAAGCTGAAGAAGCAGATTGGCTTGTCGGGGATGAGATAATGGGTCCTGAACTATATGGAGAAGCACTCCGTTCTATGAAAGAGCCAGGAACTGCCTATGATAATCCAATTCTTGGTAAAGATCCACAACCAGCTCATATGAAAGATTATTATACAGGATCAGGGGATAATTATGGGGTGCATATTAACAGTGGAATACCAAATAAAGCATTTTATCTTGCTGCAATGGATATCGGTACAGATAAAGCAGCACGTATCTGGTATAATGCGTTATGTGGCCCAAGACTATTCCAGACAGCGAATTTTAATGATGCCTTCAAGGCGATTGTGGAAGCGGCCCGGATTCTCGTAAAGGATAATAAAGTGCCACTTGGTTCAACCCAAAAAGTTAGAGCAGCGTTTAAAGCGGTTGGACTTCCCAATTAGAACATGTAAAGTTTTTGGCTTGCCCCTACCATTTAATAAGGGGCGCAGCCAATCTATCAATAAAATTATAATCGATTATTATGCGTATAGACTTTGAATGTTCAGGTGGATATGCCAATATAAATTTGGTCTATCATGCAAAAACAGACGACCTACCAACGGAAATAGCAAAGGAATTTTTGCATCTTGTGGAAAGTTCTGGATTCTTCGACCTTCAACAAAGTGATGTAAAACCCACAGATGCAGGTCCCCCTGATGTATTTTTCTACCATCTATCTTTACAAGAAGGTGATCGGTGGAAATCATTATCATTTAACGATGTTACAGCTCCTGGTCCTTTGAGACCAGTATTAGAGATTTTGCAAAAACTAGCTTGGGAACAAGTTCGAAAAGGTAATCATTACAATGACTAGCTTATTATGGATGGAGTGAAATATATTTTAAATCATCATAGGTTCAGTAGCTAACACTTTTTTAAACATTAGTTTCCTGAACCATCCTCATAATTTTTCGTGCTTTTGATTCTGATTAATCTTTCATTAACAGAGAATTTGGGAAAAGGAATTAAAACTCATCCAGGGCAGGTTGTTGTTGCGTAATGCAATGGATTGCCCCGAATCCGTATACCAGATCAGTACAGGCTATACCAACTACTGTACGGCCCTGGAAAACGTTTTTGATAATATCCAGCGCCTGCTGGTCATTATCATGTCCAAAAACGGGGACCAGAACTACTGTATTTCCAATATAAAAGTTTGTATAACTTGCTGGAAGCCGTCCCTCTTCATCTCCAACAAATCCGGGCATCGGCATTTTAATGATATTAAATTGATTTCCATCCTGGTCCTTTGCCTCAAGCAACAACTCGTAGTTTTCTTTCAGGAAGAGATAGTTATCATCAGACATGTCTTCTTCATAGGCACACACAATAGTGGTGGGATTGACAAAACGGGCAATATCATCGATATGTCCATCAGTATCATCGCCCAAGATCCCGTTTCTCAGCCAGATTATATTAGTTACTCCAAGATAACCCTTTAATTTATCTTCTATTTCTTGCTTGCTCAGGTCAGGATTTCTATTGCAGTTCAGCAGGCATTGTTCTGTCGTGAGCAGCGTCCCCTTGCCATTCACATCTATGGAACCGCCTTCCAGGACCATCTGGGGGTCAAAACACGGTAATTGCATTGTTCGGTTGATCCTGGCGGGAATTGCAGTATCTTTTATCAGCTCGTCGTACTTTTCACCCCATGCATTGAACCTCCAGTGAACCATTGCCAAACTGTCCTTTTGTTTACTTGTCACAAAAATGGGGCCGTAATCACGGATCCAGACATCTGCATAATCGAATATGAAAAAATGAATTTTATCGCAATTGATATTATTTTGTTCAAATACCCTTGTCACTCTAATTTTCATAGGATCATCTTTTACTAAAAGATGTACCTGTTCGCTTTCAAGTATGGATTTAATAATTTGTACATATATGTTTTCGACTTCCTCAACTCTGTCAGGGAAGGTATCAGGATCATGAGGCCATGCCAGCCAGATCCCTTCATGCTTTTCCCACTCTGCAGGCATCATATACCCTAATCCTTCAGAAGTTTTACCCGGTATATCACTCTTCATGGAAATCGCCCTTTTCAATAACCGGGTCAGAAAGTGTACCATAAGTATCAGGGCGTCGATTTCTTAAAAATCCCCAGCTTTCCCGGATCTCTTTGTTCTTATCCAGATACAGGTCCACGACCAGCACTTCCTCTTCTTCGTTACTGGCTATTTTCAGCAACTTGCCAAAGGGGTCGCACACAAAGGAACTTCCCCAGAATTTTAGGTCGTTCTCTTCACCAACCCTATTAACTGCAGCAACATGGACCCCATTGGCAATGGCATGGGACCTCTGGATGGTTTCCCAGGCATCGTGCCAATCATCCTCTGGCGGCATCTCATTTTTAATCCAGCCGATAGCAGTGGGATAAAATAAGATGTCAGCACCATTTAATACATTGATCCTGGCAGCTTCAGGGAACCATTGATCGTAGCAGATAAGTACAGAAAATGATGCATAACGGGTCTTATAGACATGATATCCTAAATTACCAGGTTTAAAGTAATTTTTTTCATAAAAAAAAGGGTCGTGGGGAATATGGATCTTACGATACGTATCCATTAGTTCTCCATCATCATTGATCACCACAACTGAATTGTAATAATTCCCATCTTCGCCTCTTTCAAATAGAGGTACTATAATCACGACACCATATTCTTTTGCCAGACTGGAAAATGCCCTGGTGGAATCTCCGGGAATTGTTTCTGCAAGTGTGGTCGCATCCTGTTTTTCTTTACAGGGAAAATAGGTTGTTCGGAATAACTCCTGAAGGCAGATAATCCGGGCGCCCCTTTTTGCAGCTTCTCTTATTTTTTCTTCTGCATTGGCTATATTAGCGCTGATATTTTCAGAAACCTTCGTTTGGATCATTCCTATGGTTACGGTTTTATTGAGTGCCATTTTCATTTGACGTAGATACGAATTATTGAATTTAAGACTTTCTTTGGACGCCTCATACAGGTGTCCACTGTAATACAGGTATCTGGTAATTTCGACGGTTTTTTCCACATAATGTTCCTGTTCTTCACAGTTATTTAAGAGATATTCCA
>DATKUV010000082.1:0-7624 GCA_035530415.1 Candidatus Nanoarchaeia archaeon
AATTAATAGGAGCGTGAAAAAATATGGTAGATTTAATAACTGATAGTTTATACAATATGTCTAATCAGTTCATCAGTTTTGTTCCAAATTTGATAGTAGTCATATTACTTGCAATTTTTGGATGGATATTAGGGAAACTTCTGGGTAAATTCGGCTCAGCAATCCTGGATAAAGTGGGATTGGACGATCTTATCGAGAGAACTATAATAGGAAATATAATAAAAAAAGCCGAGATGAGTATAGTAGGTTTTTTCGCCGCTGTGATCCGATGGTTCGTCTATTTGATCTTTGTTGTGATCATTATTGATATACTGCAGATTCAAATTGTGGCAAATATCATTACACATATAATCGAGTTCATACCTAATATCATTTCAGCACTTGTTGTGTTGATCATTGGCCTTTTGATCGTTGATTTCATAGGTGATCTGGTCAAAAAGATTATAATGGCGATCGGGGTTGATGATAAAATCATAGGAAGTGATGTTGGAGCACCAATGAAAGCGGGCGGACTGGCTCCCTCATCCATAATTTCAGGTCTGATAAAGTTATTTGGGTATTTGATATTCATTACTGCTGCTGTTGAGATCCTGGAGTTTACCATGATAACAAATTTCCTTCTCGGTATTATAAACTACCTCCCAAGTCTTTTCACAGGAATCCTGATATTGATCGTAGGGTTGTTAGCCATTGACTTTTTCATGGATTACCTTCAGGCTACCATGAAAGGTATGAATGTGGAAGGTGCAGAAATAATGGGACCATTATTAAGAGGATTCCTATTCTTCATAATAACCCTGATGGCACTGGATGTCATGCTTATCAATACCAGCATATTCTACATATTCCTGGGACCACTGGCCTGGGGATTCGCCATAGTGGTAGCATTTAGATGGGGAGTAAAAGAGGCAATTGTTGCATACGCACAATCTAAAAACTAAGCCTCTTTTTTTCTTTTTCATTTTCTTTTTTTTTTCAAGTTGGATTTAGTACTGCACCACAGTAGTCGCAATCCTGCAATAGATCATCTGTCGTTGTCAGTACCTGTTCATCACGGCTGCGGTCCCTGTATACTGTGATTCCCTTACACCCACTGGAATATGAAAGTTTGAAAGCCCTGGCCACGTCATCTTTGGAAGCATCATGCTTGAAATTGATAGTTTTGGACACTGCATTGTCCACATATTTCTGGAAAGCTGCCTGCAACCTGATATGCCATCCATAGCCGATATCGTGTGATGTAACAAACAGTTGTTGTACCTCATCCGGCACTTCATCTATGCCAATAACCGAACCTGCTGCTGCTATTCGCTTATTCAATTCAGGTGAATAAAAACCTTCATTTTTCGCCTTCCTTTCAAAATATGGATTTGTGACTATCAATTGTTCACCTTCCATCACGGTCTTGATATATGACACAGCATAAATTGGTTCAATACCGCTGCTGCATCCTGCAATAATACTGACAGTTCCTGTGGGTGCAATTGTTATCCGGGTGGCATTGCGTACCCTTGGTTTATCAGGGGCATCATAGATACTGCCTTTGAAGTTTTTAAACACACCCCTGCGGTTTGCTAATTCTATTGAGATCTGCGTTGTCCTTTCACAGATAAAGCTCATCACATCTTCTGCTAACTTTACTGCTTCAGCTGAATTGTATGGTATGCCCAAATGGATGAGCATATCAGCGAAACCCATTATTCCCAGGCCGATCTTCCGATTTCCCCTGACTATAGTGCTGATGGCTTCCAGAGGGAACTGTTCCATGTCTATCACGTTATCAAGGAAATGAACAGCAACATCCACAGTTACACCCAGTTTTTCATAATCGATCTTACCGCTAAGTACCATTTTGTCAAGATTTAACGAGCCCAGGTTGCAGGCTTCATATGGCAGTAGCGGTTGTTCACCACATGGATTGGTTGCTTCGATCAATCCCAATTTGGGCGTGGGATTATCCCGGTTTACACGGTCCAGGAATATCATGCCTGGTTCTCCACTTCTCCAGGCCGATTCTGAAATGAGATGAATAATTTCAAGTGCATCCTTACGTTCTGTGACCTTACCGGTCCTTGGGTTCACCAGTTCATAACTCTCTCCCTGCTCCACGGCCTGCATGAACCGGTCAGTTACTGCGACAGATAAGTTGAAATTTGTAAGAATACCTGGGTCATGTTTTGCAGTTATGAATTCAATAATGTCGGGATGATCTACACTCAGTATCCCCATATTGGCTCCCCTGCGGCGACCTCCCTGCTTAATGGCCTGGGTGGCTGCATCGAATACTTTCATAAATGATACGGGACCACTGGCAATTCCGCCTGTACTTCCCACGATATCGCCTTTCGGTCTTATGTTGCTAAAACTAAATCCAGTTCCACCGCCGCTTTGATGAATAAGTGCCGCGTTTTTCAGGGTCTCAAATATCTCATCAAGGGAATCACCCACAGGCAGGACAAAACATGCAGCAAGCTGCTTTATTCTAGTACCAGCATTCATCAATGTGGGTGAATTGGGCAGGAACTCGAGATTCGACATAATTGCAAAGAATTCGTCCTCAGCACTTTCTTCTCCATATATACCATCAGCTGAAGCTACATATCTGGCAACCCTTCGAAACATTTCTTGAGGCGTCTCAATTACGTTTCCCCTTTCATCTTTTATCAGGTATCTACGCCTTAATACTTTCAATGCATTGTCTGAAAGTTCCACAATAGAACAGCCCCATTAAGATTAATACCATATATATCATAATCCTAATTATTATTAATAGTTGGTGAAACCGAAAATGGAGATGTTAGTGCATATCTGCTGTGCCCCCTGTGCAACTTATACGATACAAAAACTAAGGAATGATGGTTTCGACCCAACGGGTTTTTTCTATAATCCCAATATACATCCATTTACTGAATACCGTCGCAGGCTGGAAACACTTCAGCAATATGCAGACGCAGTGGAACTGGATGTGGTGTACAAAGATGAGTATATGCTGGAGGATTTTATTAAAAAAATCCTGGACGTTGAGGACAGGTGCAGTATCTGTTATCATATACGTCTCCAGGAAGCAGCCCGGCAGGCATCTGATAACGGGTTTGATGCTTTCACAACTACCCTCCTGATATCTCCATACCAGAAACATGAAATGATAAAAGATGAAGCAAAAACTCTGGCATCAGAGTATGGTGTGGATTTCTATTACCAGGATTTCAGAGAAGGTTTTAACATGACGTTCCAGTTATGCAGGGATATGAGGTTGTACCGCCAGTCATACTGCGGCTGTATATTCAGTGAGAAGGAACGGTATTACAGAAAACTGATCACTGAATGATCTCAGACAAATGAGGCTTATCTGCCAGAGCGATCTCTACAGGTAATCCCCACAATCGGATAGTGCACGTCTTCCGGATATGAAAATCTGCATTTTCCAAAAACCTTTTTACGAAAATTGGTCGGCAGTCAATATAATAGGGCAATTTTTTATGTCCCCATTCATATAATCTCAACATTGATCCTGATTTGCCTTCCTTAGACATGGAAACAACGCAGATGCGTCCCCCATTTTTCAGGACTCTTTGACATTGCTGAAGCACAATCGGGATCTCAGGTGTATCAAATAATTCCAGGGTAAAACTCATGAATACCTCGTCAAAAAAATCATCGGGAAATGGGAGATTTACCGCATCCCCTAATTGCAGTTCTACTCTTCCAGACAGCCCGGCATCTTCAATTCGGGATGCAGTAATGTCTAGCATCCCTTCTGATATGTCAATACCATATACTTTGCCGGTTGATCCCACTGACTGTGCCAGAGCCAGGGTACAATGTCCTGTCCCAAATCCGATCTCAAGTACTGTTTCACCTTCCTGAACATCAAGCAGATCAAGACCTTTATCCCGGAATTTCTTCTCGCTTCGGCCGACCAGGAGGTCATACCATCTGCTCAGCTTATCATAACTGGTCTTAGCTTCTTCTTTCGACCGTACGACCCTGCTTATAAGTTCCATGACCAACCTCAGAAAAATCCTTTAATTCTTTTATCGCTCAGGTTTCATTCCTTTGACCTTCAGACTGACAATTGATTTATTGACCTCTTGTATGGTTTCAAAAGATATGTTCAGGGTCTCCTTGAACATTTTCACTATTGGATCGTTTGCCATCAGATCCACAGTAAAAGGGATTTCATCTATTATGTTTACTTTATGAAAGCCTGCATTTTGTATGGCTTCAATGTAGTCATCTTTTTTGATGGCTCCAGATACACATCCAATATATGCATCAATAGATTTTTTAATTTCACATGGCAGTTCTTTTAACAGCACAATATCTGATACCATTAACCGTCCACCTGGTTTTAATACCCTGAATGCCTCTTTGAACACACGATTTTTATCAGGAGCAAGATTAATGACACAGTTCGATATCACCACATCCACAGTATTATCACGGACAGGAATATTCTCAATCTCCCCAAGTCTGAACTCCACATTTGTATAATTCCCCTTTCCTGCGTTTTTTCTGGCTTTTTCCAGCATCTCTGGGGTCATGTCCACACCAATGACCTTTCCTTCAGTCCCCACTTTGTCTGCAGCCAGGAAACAGTCAAACCCGGCGCCAGAACCCAGATCAAGTACTGTTTCACCTTTTTTAAGTGAAGCCAGCGCTACAGGATTACCACAACCAAGGCCTAGATTGGCTCCTTCCGGGGCTGCTTTGAGCTCTTCATCCGAATACCCGATTTTTCTGCTGATATCGTGTACAATATCAGATCCCCCGCAACACAGGTTGACCGGTGAACAACAGGAACTTTCATTTACTGCAATGTTAGCATAACTGTCCTGTACTACTTTTTTAATTTTAGACTCTTCCATGTTGGAAAACCTCCTATTCTTTCATTATTTCATTCATCAATGGCCCAAGCATCTCTTTCACTAATTGCGCCAGACCCTCGTTCTTGATCAAGGAAATGCAACAGACTTCCCCGTCTTTTTCCCAACTGATCACAGCCAATTTATCACCGGCATTTATCTTTGCTTTCTCCCGTATGTCTTTTGGGAGCACCATCTGACCTCTGTCATCTATGCTTATGACAGCCTCAACCTTACAACAACTGATCCCAATATCACTTGCACAACCAGATTCATCTTTTTCAGCCATATTCATCACTGACACTTTGTTTTTATAATACATATATTTTCCTGATAAATCTGAATTTTCTGATAAATCTGAATAAAACAACAACATATCATGAAAATCTGGAAAAAAATGGTAGATATAAAAAATTATATATTTATTAACATCCCAAAAATATCCATATGACTCGCGAGAAATCCAATAAATTATTTAATAAAGCAAAAAATCTACTCCCTGGCGGAGTGAGCAGTCCGGTAAGGGCCATTTCCCCTTATCCATTCTATACCAAAAGTGCAAGTGGTTCTAAACTTACAGATATTGACGGAAACACTTACATAGATTATTGCATGGGATACGGCCCGCTCATACTGGGACATAACCATCCGGTTATTAAAGCAGCGATCACTAACCAGCTAGACAGCGGATGGCTGTACGGCACACCTACGGAAATGGAAGTGGAACTGGCCCAGCGTATCAGCCTCAATTACCTCAGCATAAATATGGTCAGATTCGTTTCCACAGGCACGGAAGCCACCATGGGAGCCATAAGGGCAGCCAGGGGTTATACTGGTAAAACCAAGATCATCAAGATTGAAGGAGGGTTCCATGGAGCCCATGATGCAGTATTGGTCAAAGCCGGAAGCGGCGCCACCACGCAGGGGGCACCGGATTCACTGGGCATACCCAGAGATGTTACAAAACACACCCTCCAGGTACCCTTTAACGACATTGAAGCAATGGTGCAGGCAATGGATAGTTACAGCGGTGAAGTTGCGGCAGTAATTATGGAACCTGTGATGGGAAATATCGGCCCCATTCTTCCAAAGGAAGGTTATCTCGAAGAGGTCAGGGCCCTGACAAAAGAAAATGATATTGTGCTCATATTTGATGAAGTAATAACCGGGTTCAGGCTTGCTATGGGTGGAGCGCAGGAATATTATGATGTGACCCCAGATATGACCACCATTGGAAAAATATTGGGCGGCGGTCTTCCTATCGGAGCGATCGGTGGCAAAAAAGAAATTATGGAACAGATCTCTCCAGCTGGTAAGGTGTACCAGGCAGGGACCTTTAATGGTCATCCGCTGTCACTGGCAGCAGCCCTTACTACACTGGATGTGCTTGAAAAAGAGAAGGTCCATGAAAACGTGAACCAGATGGGAGATAGCCTTAGGGCCTGGCTGCGTGATTCAGTGAACGACCTGGGACTGGATTATAATGTGAGCGGTGTTGGGTCTATGTTCAAGATATTCTTTGGCCCAAGTCCTGCAAACTACCAGGAAGCATTGAAATGTGATAAGCAGGGTTATTTTGATTTCTTCCACAGGATGCTGGATAGCGGTGTATTTCTACCCCCATCCCAGTTCGAGACAAACTTCCTGTCGGCTGCCCATACAGAAGAGGACCTGAACAAAACAGTGGAAGCCTACGAAGAAAACCTGAGGCCCAATTGATGATCATTGGGACTAGGGGAAGTGCACTGGCTCTGGCGCAGGCCAACCTTGTAACAGCTCTGTTAAAAGAAAGAGGATTTGAGACCGAAAGAACGATTATAAAGACCAGTGGCGACTCGTTTACTGATCGGCCCCTGCATGAAGTGCCTGGTGTGGGTGCATTTGTACGGGATATTGATGACAGGATGCTTTCAGGTGAACTTGATATTGCCGTTCACAGCATGAAGGACATGCCTACAGAACGCCCGCCGGAGTTGGCCACTGCTGCTGTATTGAAACGCGACTCTCCGTATGATGTATTGCTGACCCGGGACGGTTCAACCCTGGATGACATGCCTGTGGGTGCCGTGATCGGTACTACCAGCATGCGTAGGCGGTCCCAGTTGCTAAGGTACAGGCCCGATCTGACCATCAAGGACCTTAGAGGTAACATAGATACCAGGCGGCGCAAATTGAAAGAAGGGCAGTATGACGGCATCCTGCTGGCAGAGGCGGGGCTGCAGCGTATGGGCTGGGAACTGGATGTGTATCAACTGGATCCGGACCTTTTCTGTCCATCTGCAAACCAGGGAACTGTGGCCATAGTAACACCCAGGGGTTCAGAATCACACAAAGCAGTAGCTTTACTGGACCATCCACAGACCAATCTTGAGACCAAACTTGAACGTATCGTGATCGGCATACTGGGCGGCGGCTGCCTCGTCCCTATCGCTGCTTTTGCAGAGACTGAAAGTGATAATGTGAGGATAAGAGCAGAAGTACTGGCACTGGATGGTTCGCGTTTTGTCAAGGTGGACGAGGTCGTACCTCTTGACAGCTGTGAAGAGGAAGCTGCCAGGCTAGGTCATGCACTTGCACAGCAGGGTGGTGCTGAATTGGTGAAGGAAGCGGTTGAAAAGCTATCAGTAATGTAGAACATCTTGCAAGAGGCAGGATTTTACCCACCATTAGCCGGTATCCCGGGTCGCCAACAAGCTTGGTCACATGAGCTTGTGGCCGGATCCTGATTCGTTCCAGTGTTGAGATAATTCTCTCCTGGA
>DATKUV010000083.1:0-2354 GCA_035530415.1 Candidatus Nanoarchaeia archaeon
GAGTTCAAGGGCTTCGTTTGAACCTGTAGATGCACCACTTGGAACACTGGCTCTGCCGAAACCCCTGGATCTGGTATCATTGCAATATGTTGAAACATCTACCTCTACAGTTGGATTGCCCCTGGAATCCAGGATTTCCCTCGCATATACCTGTTCAATCTCAAAAACCAAAATATCACCAATAAATGAATGTATGAAGATGTATTTAAGTTTAGACGTTTTTTTTTTGAAAAAAAAGGGTTGAGCCGAAATTACTACAGGTAATTTCGAACTCTTTCGTATTTGTAATATTTATTCAGATATAAGACTGGTCAATGCATCCTTAGCTATTTGTTTGTATACTGCTGCGTCTGTATGATAATGCTCCCTTGCCTGAACTGCATTTGGATTGGTGCCATTCAGGTTCTCAATCCGTTCCATGGTCCTCTGTGCAGTCTCAGCGACCCAGCGGTCCCTTGTGGCTGCATCAACCACAGTGATATTCTCTGGTCTGACCGAGGTCAGGACAGTGCCGTCCTCTGTCTGGTATGTGCTTGGTTTTCCAACTATTGCCAGGTACTCTGGAGGGTTAACTTCTGCCATTACCCTTGCAGCTTCTGGCTGGTATTGTCCGGCATATATAAGGAAGGCTCCAGTGGGGTCTACAATTCGGCCTCGCCAGTATTCGGCATCTGTACCAATATCCTCTTTTTCTGTTAGTGTCCCTACAATGAACAACCTGTTAATTTTTGCACCTGTCGGAGTTAATAGATATTGAGGGGAATATTGGTCATTACTGTCCTTGAACGTCAGGTTGGAATCCCTGAATTCCTGGGCAAAGACGCGATATGCCACTTCTCTTGTGTATTGTCCAGCCATGATCTAGACCTCCATGGATGATAATAATGCTTCTATCTGGCTGCGTTCAAGAGGCGGCATAGGTGATATGGTCTCTATAAGAATATATCTGTCAAGTCTCGGACCTGTTACAGTATAATATTTGCCAACCAGCTGTTCTTTCATCTTATCTACAACCACAGACTGCTCAAGGGCCTCGGTGGCCATATGAACAGCTTCTTCCAGGGTGATATTGGTAAGTCTTTCAGACACTTCCCTGTTCAATAATGTGTCCTGCACGTTGTGTCCGTTATCCAACACTGCTTTGATACGCAGGTCATAAGTTCCTTCAACCTTGCCGTGCTCCCCACAGACACCTTTCATTAAAGCACGATTGCACTGAGGACACCGTTTTATAAGGCCTGAACCGGCCTGGATATCTACCATAGCACCGATAAATTCGATCTCTTCAGTGCCAATCTCAATATCTTCCTCGATTTCCTCGATCTGGCTTGACTTATTCAGATTTATCTGAAATCGTTCCTGATAGATGTTTGTCACTACATTCTTGAACACATAGCTCTTGCCTTCTTCTATTAATGGCAGCTCGGCACTGGCCCATTTGGTGAACTTTATTGTACCGGTCTCATCCCCGACCAACCCAACCTGGCCTATACTTTCGTGGTTATTATCCCACAGCTGAGCAACCTTGGCTTTAATATTGATCCATCTACCGTCAGCGTTAATGTCCTTGACTGTAACAGTAGGTGTATTTCCCTGTTGGGTATAGAAATCTCCACGGGGTATGTTATATTCTTTTAGAAAATAGTTGACTACACTTCTGCGTGCTTCTTCAGCCGGAACCTTGAACTCGTTCAGGAGTTTTTCTAGTCGGCTTTCGATCTCGCTATTTGGTATATTGAACCCTATTTCACTGAAACGGTCTTCGATCTGCTTTGCTGTCTCTTTTATCATTTCTTATTCCTCAAGCCTCCAGTTTGTTTTGTTTTGAGAGGCAATTGGAGATTCTTTGGGAGCTTAATATACTTTACTAAAGAGTGGGGTGAAAGTAATATATTAAGCAGAAAGTAAACCATATTAGTATGAAATGATAATTAAGATAAGGAGATAAATATGTCAAAAGACCTGTTAGAAAAAGGAGCCATCGTGCAGCGCGATAAAGAAACCTATGCTATAGCTCCACACATTCCCGGGGGAATAATTGATGTCAGTACACTTAGAAAGATCGCTGACGTGGCAGAGAAATACAATGCAGCAGCAGTTAAGATCACATCTGCACAGCGAATGGCCATTGTAGGATTAAAGGAAGCTGACATCGATAATGTCTGGACTGATCTGGGAATGCCAGCCGGGGCTGCTATCGGATTATGCGTACGAAGCATTAAGATATGCCCTGGTACTACCTTCTGTAAACGCGGTCAGCAGGACTCAGTTGGTGTGGGATTGAAACTGGATGAAAAATATCATGGAATGGAGCTTCCAACAAAGTTAAAAATGGGAGTCTCAGGCTGCCAGAA
>DATKUV010000084.1:0-5715 GCA_035530415.1 Candidatus Nanoarchaeia archaeon
ATGACAGGTTGGAGATATTGTAGATCTACACCAGGAGCATGTCTTTATCAAAGGATGTAAACCTTGAAGAACTGACTGATAATACTCATAAATTCATAAATACCGACCTGGCAGCATTATGCAAAAAAACTGCAATGAAGACTCTCAGAAGCTTTAGCAGAGATTTTAATCTTGAGCAGGAGATACCGCAGGAACAACTTAACAAAATAGAGATCACATCCGAAGATTTTCATCTTGCTTTAAAGAAAGTTGAACCATCGGCAATGCGCGAAGTCATAGTTGAAATACCATCTGTGAAATGGAATGATGTGGATGGCCTCGACAAATCCCGTCAGGAAATCCTGGAAGCAGTGGAATGGCCGCTTAGCAATCCTGAAAGATTCAGAGAAATGGGGCTCCAGCCACCTAATGGAATCTTATTGTATGGACCGCCAGGTACTGGTAAGACTTTGATAGCAAAAGCCGTAGCTACAGAAATAAGTGCAAATTTTATCAGTATAAGGGGACCTCAACTGCTGTCAAAATGGATGGGTGAAAGTGAAAAGGCAATACGTGAAGTATTCAAGAAAGCAAAACAGGTATCTCCATGCATTATTTTCTTTGATGAAATTGATGCGCTTGCACCTATAAGGGGTATGGATTCCAGCAGCAGGGCCATGGAACGTGTAGTTAACCAATTGCTGGTTGAGATGGACGGCCTGGAAGTGTTAAAAGATGTGGTGGTGGTGGCAGCCACCAACCGACCTGATATGATTGATCCGGCTCTCTTAAGATCCGGGCGATTCGACAGAGCGGTGTTCATCGGTCCGCCTGCTAAAGATGGTCGAGAAGAGATACTCAGGATTCATGCCAGGAATATGCCCCTGTCAGAAGATGTGGATCTAATCGAAATCGCTGATCTGACAGATGGTTATGTTGGTTCTGATCTGGAAGCGATCTGCCGTGAGGCTGTTCTTTTAGCTATGAGAGAGAACTTTAATGCAAAAATTGTGGAAATGCGTCATTTCAGGAATGCGTTAAAAAAGGTCAGAAGAGCTTTAAATGAGAATATCCTGGAATATTATCAGCAATTGGAAGCCCAATTCAAGGGCGGCGTTAAAACAGAACAGAAGTCTTATATAGGTTATCGATAAAATTTGGAGAGATAACAATGACACGAATATTTGCCAGGAATTTGCGAGACAAACAGGTCATGAGTTCAGATGGAGTAACGTTGGGAATTCTCAACAACATCGTGATCGATGTCAAATCTGGAGCAGTCATAGACTTGGTGGTCAAGCCTGATATCGCACTCGATAAAGAAAAATATAAAAAGGAAGATGAGTTTATTCTTGTAACTTTTGATGCTGTAAGAGCTATCAAAGACTATATTGTAGTCGATAAGAACGAGGCTAAGGGGCTGTAGAAATGAAAACTGCGACTTAATAAGTCCCAAAAAATTATATTTTTATTTTATTTGTTTTTCGTATATATTCCATAGCTTCGATTGCCCCTTTTCCATATGAACCCGCAGTCACACAGTCAGCTACATCTTTTAGATCAGGATGAGAATTAGCCACAGCAAATCCCAATCCAGCGGCTTTTAGCATTTCAATATCATTAGCAGAATCCCCGATTGCTGCAAAGTCTTTTGGATTTATTTTCATTAATGCTGCCACTTGTGCAAGTCCTGTACCCTTGTTCACTTCAGTTGTCTTGATATGCACTGCAAATCCAGTATCCACCATCTCTATGTCGTGAATGCCTTTCATAACGAGTATATCCCGGGCAGCCTGAATGTCAAAATTTCGCCTCAAAGCTATCTCTGATCTTCTCTGGGACCCATCCAGTTCTTCAAGTTTCAGGTGTGTTTTCAGTAAAATAAAAGCATTCTTACACCGTTCTTTGTCGCCTTTTACGTACACAGGCCCGTCATAACCCATGGATATCACACCGCCGTTCTCGGCTATCATGATATCAGAGGCTCCTATGAGTTTTGAAGCACATTTCACAAAGCACAAAATGTTGCCACTGGCCAGTATCACTGGAATATCCATGTTACGGATTATTTCTGCAGCCCCGCATGATAATCGGCGTTTTTCGTCGGTAAGTGTCCCGTCAATATCTATTATTATGGCTTTCAATCTGTCAGTCCATCTGTTGTCACAGAAAATACAGCTTCGCCTTCAGGCAGGCTCGGTGAATCTACCAGTCTGGCTATTCGCTTTTCGCCTTTGGATTTTCGCAGGTATAATCGGAAGGTGGCAGTATGTCCAACAATATGTCCGCCGATGGGTCTGGTTGGATCTCCAAAGAAAGCGTCTGGTTTGGACATGACCTGATTGGTCACAACCACTGCCGCATTGAACAGATCCCCGAACCTGAGCAGTTCATGCATGTGTTTATTGAGTTTCTGCTGTCTATCAGCAAGGGTTCCACGGCCTACATATTCTGCCCTGAAATGGGCGGTAAGGGAATCCACGATAAGCAAGCGTACAGGTTTGCCGCTAGACTTGAATTCCTCTGCCAGCTGGGTTGCTGATTCTGCCAGCAGTATCTGGTGGTTAGAGTTATAGGCCCGGGCCACATGGATATTTTGCAGGAATTCTTCAGGGTCATATTCCTCGCCTGTACGACTGGATACTCCGGCCAACATCTGGGTGATACGTTCTGGCCTGAAGGTATTTTCAGTATCGATCATTATAACTGAACCGTTCAGACCACCATGCTCAGGTGGAAGCTGGACATTTACGGCCAGTTGATGAATTATCTGGGTTTTCCCGCACCCGAACTCCCCATAGAATTCAGTAATGGACTGGGTCTCAATCCCTCCGCCCATCAGCTCATTGAAGCCTTCGGTTCCTGTTGTCAGTTTTCCTACCAGTTTCCTGCGTTCAAGTACCTTATTCCCTGTCTCGAAACCGCCCACATCTGCCGCTTCTCTGGCAGCATTGATGATCTTGGCGGCAGTGGCCTCTCCCACTTCTGCAGTAGCGGCAAGGTCTGCCGGTGATGCCACTGCTATGGCTTCAATGGAATTGAATCCCGCTTCCTTTAATTTCTCTGCTGTAGCTGGTCCCACTCCGGGCAAGTCTTCCAGCATTGTGATTTTATCTTTCATATGTTATTTCTCCTGGTGCACAGGGTATTTTTGTCTTGGTGCACAATTATTACTCAGATTTTCCTTTATTAATATAAATCTCATGTAAGCACAGTGAAAGTAATCTTCATCCCAATAATTCCTTATATATCTGGCCTAAACGTTGTGAAGTTTTGTTGATATCATGATACTTTTCTGCTGAATTTCGGGCTTCTCTGCCCAAATGAAGTCTCAAATCCAGGTCATTGGACAAATGTCTGATGCAACTATCAAACCCTTCTTCACTTTTGTCCATTAGGCAATCCTTACCAGGGGTCAGCCATTCCCTGAACACAGGCAGGTCTCTGGTAATAATTGGACGACCGCTCGCAGCCGCTTCTATCAATGCCAACCCCTGGGTCTCTTGTCTGGAAGGAAAGAAGAATATATCACTTGCAGAAAGGGCTGCAGGAATCTCCTTGATATATCCTGTCACCAGGATGGTTTCAGGTAGGTCCTTAAGATAAATATCTCCCTGCCTGGCAAACATTTTGTAAAATATATCTATACCAGTATTATCTGTATAATTTCCGCCCACCCACATAAATTTTAATTCAGGATGCCGTTTTGAAATGTTAATAAAGTCATCGATCCCTTTGCGTTTAGAGATCCCACCAACGCAACTTACAACAATTTCATCTTCCCCGATACCGTACCTTTCTCGAAAACTTATGCGGGATTCTTCTGAAAATGAATATTTAGCAAGATTGATACCGTAATTTAACTGTTCAATTGTATGACCAGGAAGAAGATTTCTGAAATAATCTTCTGCAGACCTGGACGGGCATAAAATAAGGTCCGATTTACCAGCGATTTTCTTAAACCATTTTCTCAGAGAATATTTTGCGCCTCTTCCTACCGAAAAACTATCTTCAGTGGCGTGGCCGTGATATATTATCGGAAAATTATGCTCACCATAATTACTTAAACGATGGGCCATACGCAGGGGCATATGAATGTGCATTAGATCAAAACCAGCTTTCTGGTCATATACCACAGAAAAGCCCATGCCCTTAAGCCTGGTTACAACTTCTGGGATATATGTTTCAATCCATCCCATATTTTTTGTGAGTCGGTTAACAGTTGTCTCATCAATAACATAATTAATAACAGACATTATGATCACCTATTATTTGTCTTAAGAAATAACAATATCGCTGAAAAATAAATTATCCCGTAAGCTCATTATATATTTTGGCCAGACTCTGAGAGGTCTTGTCAATATCATGGTATTTCCTGGCAGATTGTAAAGCATGCTTACCCAGTTCGGATGCAAAACTAATATCCTGCGATAGGGATCTGATATGTACCTCAAATTCGTCCATATCTTTTCCCATAAGGCAATCAAAGCCGTCGGTCAGCCATTCCCTGAACACAGGCAGGTCTCTGGTTACTATGGGCCGGCAATTTGCTGCTGCTTCCACTAAAGCCAACCCCTGGGTTTCTTGATGTGAAGGGAAGAAAAAGATGTCACTGGATGAGAGAGCTTTGTGCACAACGGGTGTATAACCTGTAAATAAAACATTGTCAGGTACATCTTTTAGATTAATATTGTCTCCATAGGAGAGCTTGCTATAGAGGTTTTGAATCTGGCCCTTATAGAACATTCCACCAACCCACATGAACCTGAGGTCAGGGAAACGATTTGCCATTTCAAAGAATTCCTTTACTCCTTTTCTCTGGGTCAGACCACCAACGCAGGATACTACGATCTCATCTTCATTGATACCATACTGTTCCCTGAAAGCCAATCTGTGGTTTTCGGAATATTTATACTTCTCAAGATCGATTCCGTAATTCAACTGTCTTATATCCTTATCTGGCAATATCTTATAGAAATATTCGGCAGCTGATAGTGAAGGTGTCAGTATTACATCAGATCTCTGTGCCAGGGATTTGAACCACTTTCTTAGTATGTACTTGACGTTCGTACCCACAAGAAATGTATCTTCTGTCATGTTACCATGAAAGATGATGGGTCTGATATTGCCGTTTTTGTTGTTCAAAGATAAACGGTATGCAAGAGTCAGTGGGACATGGATATGCATTAGATCATAATCTGATTTTTCATCAAATACTACGTCAAATCCCTGGTTCTCCAAGCGTTGTGTAATAGAAGGCACATAAGTATCCAGCCATTTTCGGCTGCTTGTCAGTCTATTAACAATACTATCGTCGATAATATAGTTAATATTAGTCATTCATATCCCCTGTTAAAATATAGTTTATAGTAGAAAATATTTTTTATATAATTATGTGAAGCATCCAAAAATTATTTCGCCCGAATTTGGGGTGAATTATATGACCTGATGTTTTAATGTGTCCTGGCTTTGAAAATCATGGCTTTATCTCTCTGACTATGCAACAAGTATGTTAAGTCCCGTAACTAAGGACACTACCAGAAATTCACGTTCAGATACCTATTTATGTGAAAATAAACTCTTTATCTTTCGGGTGATTCAACTTTGAGAATAATTGATCTGTCCACTAAAGGTGAACAGGCAAGAGTCGAATTTGCAGGTTGCGATCTAAAATGTCCTTATTGTGTGCATATACATCAACCTTCAACAATTAAGTCAATTCAGAAAATTATTGAA
>DATKUV010000085.1:0-4157 GCA_035530415.1 Candidatus Nanoarchaeia archaeon
TATTATATTTATACTGTACATATATATTCACATGGTGAGATGACAATATTCACCCATTCAATGTTGGAGAGATCCTGTTTTAGTATACAATTTGCAAACTTCGGTAGAAAATTGACATATATAATTCTAAACCATTTTCACGCATATTTTGAAAACCGCAATTAACCGACATGATTATATGTTTAACTAAATGATTCACTTTTGAAATTTACCTGCGGAAAGTGCGCTTAAGGATTTAGTATCTTGAAAATTAATCTCGTTTGATGTCAGAAAATAAAGATTTTGGAAAAAACGTAACATGTATCGAAGAACAACAAATTTATTCACGTGAGAGAAAAAGTAATGAGCAAAGAGCATTAGGGATGCTTCTTTACTATGCAGGTTTAAGTTATGAGAAAGCCGGTTCTTTTGTACATGCGAGTCACGAAGCAGTCAGGGAGTGGTATCAAAAATGAAAAGACTTATTTGAGGGATCAACGGAAAAAAAGAGACGGAAATATATAGCTGTTGATGAGAAAGTAATCGCGGTTTGGGTTTCTTTTGGCAGAAGTGGTTTGGAAGCAATGGCTTTTCTCAAAAAGGTAAAGCATGCCTGCAAAGGAAAACTACCCAGGGTATTCATCGACGGTGGTACTTGGTATCCATGGGCTCTTGAGAGAGTCGGTTTCGAGCGACATACTGTTATATTGTTTGGACCCAGAAGTGCTATTGAGCGACTATTTGGTGATATTGAAAAGAGAATTCGGCAGTTTTGGAACCGTTTCATCGGAACGTACACAAGAGAAGGCATGGAGCGGTGGGTGGAAGCATTTGCTGGATTCAGAAATTGGAAGAAAGATTTAAAAGGAGTCTTAAGTTGAAGGTCTTAATAACTAATTACAAAACATATTTTTATTACTTCATCATATTATTAATAGATGAAAGTAATAACGCTATCAATTATTATCGTTCTTCTATGTGTGATTTTATTTAATCCTGCAGTTGCTGAAACTCAGATCGAAATTGTTACCATATTTTCTGATGAAAATAGCATGGATATAACATTATTATCTAATGAAAAGATAAATAATGGATTGATCGTATTCAGTCTTTCTCATAATAATGAAATTCTGGAATCCCAAACTATTGAACTGGATATAATTCCAGATAAAGAAACAACCAGGGTAATTTTTTGGGGAAAACATTTCCAATTGGGGGTATATGATGCCAAAGCCCGTGTTTATATTAACGGTGAACTTGGAGCTGAGGCCGTTGACTCTTTTACGTATGGATTTAAAACACTTCCCAGATTCCAGATCATAGATCTCAGTCCGACCAGCAGCGGGACCAGTGTATTATTGACACCCAGAAGCGTAAACCAACCTGGCGTGGGCGATTTTTCATTTCAACTGATAATGAGTGGTGAAATAATAGATACCGAGATAAAGGAAAATATTCCTGTAATACAGACCACCCCGATATCTATCAATTGGCCGATCCTGCTTGAAGACCATACTGATTATATGGTACGGCTCAAATCCTTTTCTCATGTTCCGAAAACGATTACAACTTATTCAACTGGATTTACATCCGGACAGGATGTTGAGATTGATGAGACTGATGTGGAAGTAGACGATTTCGGTGTAAGTGTTACGCTGTTTGGGAAATCCCAGGTACCTTTTGATGGTATTGTTGAAGTCGAACTCCAGAAGGATGGTACTATTTTTAAGTCATTTTCTGGTAAACCTGATATTCTGACTTTGGGCCGGGATGATACGGTGGGAATTATCTGGAATGACCTGGATCCAGGTGTATATAAAGTACTTATCAAAGCCAAAACACTGGATGGTGAGATCCTGGATAGATATGAAACTGTGCTATCAATCCCTGAAAAGGTAAATCCTGTAGGCACACCAGAACCTAAAACACCCGGGTTTTCAGCAATCATGGGTATTATTAGTGTAATATTTTCAACATTTATTGTTAGAAAGAGATAGGGGGCGCGCTTTTGTTTGACATAATTCTACGCAATCTATCCCAGAGGAAGATCAGGACGGCTCTGACAGTGTTCGGGATAGGTTTGGGTATTTTTGCTGTAATAGTTATGGGATCAATGTCCGAGAATTTCAACCAGACATTTGAGAAATCCTTTGCCCTGACAGCTGATAAGATACGGGTCTTTGGTGCAAGCGGGGTATTCGGAGGTAGCATCACTAACAGCAAAGCTGCTGAAGTAAGAAGAGTTCCGGGTGTTGATGATGCCTATGGACTGCTGATGGCTCCTTTAGAAGAAGGTGGTGGGATAGGCCCCACCGGCAGCCAGGTAGTTGGGCTTCCTCCTGAGAAATCCCAGGTTGTACTATCACCTGTAAAGGTTAAAGCGGGGAGGTTTTTGATGCGGGGTGACAGGTATGAAACAGTAGTCGGTAGCAGTATAGCCAGCCAATATGATCTTAGAGTAGGAGACAAGCTTGAGATAAATGATAAGAATTTCACTGTTGTGGGGATTCTGGAATATACTGGCAGTTTCTTTGATAATACAGCTGCAGTTCCCCTGGACATTGCCCAGGATCTGTTCGAGATGGGAGATATGGTTTCAATGATCTTCGCAATCCCGGAAGAAGGTGTTGATGGTAATCTTCTGGCTAAAAGGATCAAGATCAGCGTGGATGGAGTGGATACTCTCTCACCAAGTGAATTGGAAGCAGAAGCTAAACAAGGTCTGGCAATATTCTCGGTCATTACTATCAGTGCTGCTCTTTTAGCTGCCATTATCGGCGGTTTGAGTGTAATGAACACCATGCTTATGTCAGTCATGGAACGTACAAAGGAATTCGGGATCCTAAAAGCATTAGGGGCCGAGAGGCGTGACATTTTGTTAATGACGGTTGGAGAAGCTACAATTATGGGTATATTGGGGGGTTTGTTTGGATTGGCTGCCGGGTGGGTAGCGGTTTATGGCATGAATACATGGTTATCTAATCAGGGTATTGTCTTATTCCTTATAACACCCAGGCTGATTATTATTGCTATGGCATTTGCAATCATTCTGGGGACATTGTCCGGGCTATATCCAGCATTGAGGGCCACCAGGATGAGTCCAATGGAGGCATTGAGATATGAATAATGGTGGTAAGGATATCATTCTGAAGACCCGGAACCTGAAAAAGACATATATGCAGGGAAAGATCCCGGTTCATGCTTTACAAGGTGTGGATATTGAGGTCGAACGAGGGGAACTTATCAGTATAGTAGGCCCTTCCGGTTCTGGGAAATCAACCCTGCTTTCTTTAATAGGCATGCTGGACATTGCCACTGAAGGGGATGTATTTATTGATGGCATTGAAGTAACGAAGTCAAAGGAGAAGGAATTTCCCAGGTTGCGCCGTGAAAAGATAGGTTTTGTATTCCAGCATTTTAACCTGCTGCCGGCTTTGACAGCTCTTGGTAATGTGGAGATAGCCATGAGGTTTGCTCACGTGCATAAAAAGGAACGTGCAAGTCGGGCAAGAGAGGTCTTGACAGATGTGGGATTGGGAGATCGGCTAAACCATAAACCTTCAGAGCTGAGTGGAGGGGAACAGCAAAGGGTGAGCATTGCCCGGGCACTGGCAAATAAACCTGCCATTATTCTTGCAGATGAACCTACTGGTGAAGTGGATACTAAGACAAGGGAGGTTATTCTCACTATCTTACGGGAGTTATCTGATGGGGGACAGACTGTGATAATTGTGACTCATGACACATGGGTTTCAGAAAGGACTGATAGGACCATTACGTTGATCGATGGTATGATTGAAGCATAATTTATTATACTTTAATTCATATGTTATTATAGTTAAGAACTTAACATTTGTAACTTATTATCAAGAAACTTTTCAATTCATATTTTAGCAAAGCTCAATTTTGATGAAAAAATCTGAAAACTATCAAGGATAATCTTTTTGTAACAACTCACGTTTTAGAAACCACCAACGATTTTGAATATTCTCCTCGCACAAATACAACTTTAACATTTTTCATTTTGGGTACTTTTGAGCAACCCTCCGAAAAGGTAAAGCAGTATGAAGATTGCTTCTGAACTTTCTAGACTATGCCGAAGTATGCTTGAGTGTATGGAAATTTTATCAATCGCAACCCAGAAGTGGGTAAAACTGTACAAACAGGGCAAATGCGCC
>DATKUV010000086.1:0-5793 GCA_035530415.1 Candidatus Nanoarchaeia archaeon
CCCTGCGGTTGAGGCTGGCGGGCGGAGCAAAAGAGAAAGCACAGGGATATGATTGGGAGAATATTATTGGGGATTTACGGGATATGTATGAGGGATTGATGTGAGAATTGCTATATTCCATGATTATATCGGGGCCATTGGTGGGGGGGAAAAGCTGGTGTTGACACTTGCGCGAGGGCTGGATGCTGATGTAATTACTACGGATGTGGATGCAGATTCAGTCTCAAAAATGGGATTTGAGGATGTGAAGATCATAAGTCTTGGCAGGACTGTGAAGATGCCGCCGCTTAAGCAGATATCTGCATCGCTTAAATTTGCGATGTGTGATTATTCGAAGGAGTATGATTTTTTTATTTTTTCGGGGAATTGGGCACATTTTGCGGCAAAAAAGCACCATTTGAATTTGTATTATTGTCATACACCTGTGAGGGCATTTTATGATTTATACCATGTCTTTGTTAAAAGGAATTCATTTTTGATGGCCCCATCATTCATATTGTGGGTAAAATTACATTCCAGAATGTATGAATATTATTTAACCTATGTTTGCCAAATAATTACGAATTCTATTAATACACAAAGAAGGATACAAAAATATTTGAATAGAGATTCAAAAGTGATTTACCCCCCCATCAACGTTTCAAAATATAAATTCAAGGAATATGGAGATTTCTGGCTTTCTGTTAATCGGTTATATCCTGAAAAACGGGTTGAATTACAAATTGAAACATTCAGACAATTACCTGATGAACGTTTGGTGATTGTAGGGGGACATGCAAAGGGTGATCATGCGTCGTCTTATGCTAAAAGAATCCGGAATTTTCTACCTGATAACGTGGAAATAATTGGAATAGTATCAGAAGAAGAATTGATTGATCTATACTCCCATTGCAAAGGGTTCATAACTACATCTATTGATGAGGATTTTGGAATGACCCCAATTGAAGCTATGGCATCAGGAAAACCTGTTATTGGAATAAATGAAGGAGGATATTTAGAGACTGTGATCAATAATTCAACTGGAATGCTTGTACGTCCGGATGTAAATGAAATAATAAATGCAATTCATATTGTATCTGAAAATCCCGCAAAATTTAAAGAAAAATGTATCGAACAGGCATCTAATTTTGATGTAAATATTTTCCTTGATAAGATGAAAAACGAAGTGAATCGATTTTATTAGAAATGGTTGTTATGAAAATGAGTCCATCTTTTCCTGTAGTTTCAGTTGTTATTGTAAATTATAATGGAAAAGTATTTTTAGAAAAATGTATCACCTCATTAATGTCTCAATCATATCCTGCAATTGAAATTATCCTGGTGGACAACGGATCATCAGATGGTTCAATTGATTATGTAATGAAAAAATTTCCTTCGGTAAAGATAATAACTAATAATAATAATTTTGGGTTTGCCAAAGGAAATAATATTGGAATTGAATCTGCAAAGGGCGAATTAATTGCCACGTTAAATAATGACACTGAAGTCACCCGAAATTGGTTAACCGAGCTGGTAAATGCAATTAATTCCGATCAAAAAGTTGGCATGTGCGCCTCGAAAATGTTATTCATGAAAAAACCGAAATTAATAAATTCAACTGGCATCTGTATTTCAAGAAGTGGTGCGTGTTGGGATAGAGGTATGTTTGAAACTGATTGCGGTCAATATGATTCTCACAATGAAGTGTTTGGCCCATGTGCCGGTGCTGCTATGTACCGAAAATCTATGTTGGAGGATATTGGATTATTTGATGAAGATTTTTATGCATATATGGAAGACGTCGATTTGGCATTTAGGGGCAGACTTAGAGGTTGGAAGTGTCTTTATGTTCCAAAGGCGATAGTGTATCACGTACATGGGGGTACTGCAGGCTATGCTAGCGATTATACGGTTTATTACGGAAATCGAAACATAATATGGAATTGTGTTAAAAATTATCCGGCACGACTGTTGATCACATCATTGCCGTGGATTATTGGCAGGAATCTTGCAGTGATACCATATTATATTTTGAAAGGTCATGGTGTCGTAATAATAAGATCTAAAATTGATGCCATTAAAGGTATCTCAAAAATACTGAAAAAGAGATCTTCATGCCTGATGGATGAAGATACAATTGGTGATTTTATACAAACATGGTCGGATATCCCAATGCCTCCGAACAATTGGTAGACAATACTAAATAATTCGAGAGCATTTACAGAAAAAATTGGTTTTACCAGATATTATAATTATAATGGTGAAAAGTATGAGTAATATAGATGGTGTTGTTATCAAAGATCTTAAAGTTGTTACGGATGAGCGTGGATGGCTTATGGAAATCTTGCGATGTGATGATGAAAATTTTCAGCAATTTGGACAGGTATATATTACCACTGCATATCCGGGTGTTGTCAAAGGCTGGCATTATCACAAAAAACAGACTGACAATTTTACATGTTTGCATGGGATGATGAAAGTAGCATTATATGATGCGCGGGAGGATTCGCAGACCTATCAAAAACTTATGGAATTGTTTGTGGGTGAGAAAAATCCGATGTTGATCAGTGTTCCGCCAGGTGTGTATCATGGTTTCAAGGCGATTGGCACCGAAACAGCGTATTTTTTAAGCATTCCCACACTGCCGTATAACTATGATGAGCCGGATGAATTCCGTTTGCCTCCTGACACAAATGAGATCCCGTATGATTGGGGACTTGCTCCTGGTTTAAAACACGGATGATCAATGGGGATGGTGCAAAAATGAAGAATCTCTTAGTCACCGGTGGGTCTGGTTTTATCGGGAGCAACTTTATCAGGCATATGCTGGGTAAGTACCCGGATTATAAAATAATCAATCTTGATAAATTGACGTATGCTGGAAATCTGGATAACCTGAAGGACGTTGAAAATAACCTGAATTATTCATTTGTTTGTGGCGATATCTGCGATCCAGATGTTGTCAACAAAGTTATGCAAAGGGTTGATCATGTGGTTCATTTTGCGGCTGAGAGTCATGTTGACCGCTCAATTGAAGATGGTTCGGTTTTTGTCAGGACGAATGTTCTGGGAACCCATACTCTTCTTGAAAGCGCATTGAAACACAATATCAAAAGGTTTGTACATATTTCTACTGATGAAGTTTATGGGAGCATTTTTGATGGTTCTTTTAAGGAAACTGATATACTGACGCCATCAAGTCCGTACTCTTCGAGCAAGGCAGGGTCCGATTTGCTTGCGCAGTCGTATTACATAACTCATAATCTTCCTGTGATCATTACCAGATGTACCAATAATTTTGGACCGTATCAATATCCTGAGAAATTGATCCCGCTGTTCGTGACAAATCTTGTGGATAACAAAAAAGTTCCAGTTTACGGGACCGGTCAGAATGTACGCGATTGGATCCATGTGCTTGACCACTGTAAGGCTGTTGATTTTATTTTACATAATGGTAGTATTGGTGAAATTTACAATGTCGGTGGCGGAGCTGAGAAAACAAACCTCGTGATAACACAAAAGCTTCTTGAGATTCTTGGTAAGAATGATTCAATGATCGAATATGTTGAAGACCGTCCGGGGCATGATCTGAGGTATTCGCTTGATTGTTCCAAGTTAATGGAACTGGGCTGGACGCCAGAATACGATTTCAATGACGGGCTTAAGGAAACTGCTAAGTGGTATGTTGATAATCGATGGTGGTGGGAGAAATTAAAACACTGATTTTCGGCGCCGGTGGGATGCTTGGCACGGACCTTTGCAGTGTTTTTCCTGATGCTGTTGCGCTGAAACATAGTGATATTGATATTACTGACAGGGATTTGGTTCTTGAAACCATCGAGATGATCAATCCTGATCTCGTGATCAATGCTGCGGCTTACACTGACGTGGATGGTTGTGAGGACAATAAGGAACTTGCGTTCGATATAAATGGGAAGGCACCGGGTTATATTGCGCAGGGCTGTTTACTGGTTGGAGCTAAACTTGTGCATTTCAGCACGGATTATGTGTTTGATGGTTCTAAAAAGGAATACGTGGAATCTGACCTTACATGTCCTATTAATGTTTATGGTGAGTCAAAGTTGCTTGGTGAGAGGAATATCATTGAGAATTTGAATGACTACCGGATCATACGGACCTCCTGGCTCTTTGGATTGCACGGCGGGAATTTCGTTGATACTATGTTGAGGTTATCTGGTAAGATGGATACTGTCAGTGTGGTGGATGACCAGTTTGGTAAACCAACTTATACTGCGGACCTTGCCCGAAAAACTGCTGAGATCATCGGGCTTGCGCCGGGGGTGTATCACATCACTAATGAGGGGATATGTTCGTGGTATGAGTTTGCATCTGCGGTTATTGACAATGTTGTTCCATGTTCGAGTGATGAGTTTTTGAGGAAGGCAAAACGTCCGAGATATTCGGTGCTGTTGAATACTAAGACTGCTCCGATGCGGCATTGGAATGAGGCACTTTTTGAATATTTGAAATGTGATGGTCGGGGGTGTTAAAATTATACGAATACTGCTTGATGCTGATGTTTTACACCTGTTGCCGGTGTAATTTTGATGTGTGTTTCCCTTGAATTGATAAGCAAAGAAAAAGCTTTTAGGTATTTAGAATCGTTAAAACCTATGATCAAGGATTAACATATTTTTTATATAAAAATTAAGATAAAGGAATCATCTTGATTATCACAATCGATTTACCAACGAATATCGAGAATGTTCTTGATCTTCGCTGTCGAGAAGAGCATATTGATAGGATGTCAGTCCTATAACAAATAAAAATCGGTGTAAATCCGTGTATGAATAATCAATCAATTACGAAATTATTAATCCACATCATTTAAATATTTCAAACCCCCCATATTATAAAAATCATACAAGGATCTGGAAAAATATGAAAGGCATAATCCTCGCAGGCGGTACAGGTTCACGCTTGTATCCGTTGACTAAAGTTACGAATAAACATCTGCTGCCCGTGTACAACAAGCCGATGATCTACTATCCTTTGCAGACACTTATTGATGCAGGTATTGATGATATTATGATCGTGTCCGGCAAGGGGCATGCAGGTCATTTTCTTGAACTGCTTGGCTCCGGGGCAGAGTTTGGTGTTCGTCTGACATATGAGATACAGGATGAGGCAGGTGGCATTGCCCAGGCTCTGGCTCTGACAGAGGATTTTGCTGATGATGATAATGTGACCGTGATCCTCGGGGATAACATATTTCAGGATAGTGTGAAGGATACAGTGCAGCCGTTCGAGACCGGCGCCCACATATTTTTGAAGACGGTTCCGGACGCGGGGAGGTTTGGTGTGGCTGAAGTGGATGAGAGCAGACGGCAGGTTATGAGTATTGAGGAGAAGCCTGATGTGCCGAAGTCTGATTATGCTGTGACCGGGTTGTATGTGTACGACAGCAGTGTATTTGAGATCATACGGACGCTGAAGCCGTCGGGACGGGGCGAACTTGAGATCACGGATGTGAATAATGAGTATATCCGGCAGGGTTCGATGAAATATTCGGTTGTTGATGGACACTGGAGCGATGCCGGGACGTTTGAATCGCTTTTCAGGGCAAGTGAATTAGTACGGATCATGAATCCAGAGTAGGAATCCTGGCATGTACCTGTTTGAATATAGCGAGTTGATAAAGAATCTGGTGGCAAGCGACCTTAAGGTGAAGTACCAAAGTTCGGTTCTTGGCTTTGCATGGTCGATGTTGAATCCACTGCTAATGATGCTGGTGTTATATGCGGTATTTAATAACATTTTCAGGTTCGAGCAGGAACATTTTGCTTTGTATCT
>DATKUV010000087.1:0-3757 GCA_035530415.1 Candidatus Nanoarchaeia archaeon
GTGTAATGAGCATCCCTGACCAGGTAATCCATACGGTCCATATCTATCTCACTGTTCAACGCACTGCCCAAATGTTGTTCATCCTGGATGAGGGAGGTAATTGATGAGGGTTTAATATTGAACTCATCAAGTATGGAGACAAGTTCAGGTTGCTTAAGCAGATGGGATATCTCATTATGATTGCGTCGCAAGTAACGGTGTATCAGTTCTTCTGTTACATGGGAAAAGGGACCGTGCCCGATATCGTGCAAAAGGGCAGCTGCTTTGAGGGCCTGTGGATCAGGATAATCAATATGTTCCAGCAGCTTGCATGTCAGGTGATACGTACCCAGCGAGTGTTCGAACCTGGTATGGTTGGCACCTGGATAGACCAGATGCGATAGACCCAGCTGACGGATCCTTCTTAGTCTCTGGACCTGGGGACTATCAATAAGTGCTAATGCCAGGTCGTCAAGTTCAATGGAACCATGGATGGGGTCCCGTACCACTTTCATGGTACTTGGATTAATTTTGATATAAATAAACATATGGCAAATCTTTTTGTTTATACATGTTTTATATCTGAAAGTGATGCGAGTTCATTACAGGTTAAAAGAAACCATTGTGACTATAGGAGCTGACAGCGAAGATTTTGTAGAGGTCGCAAAAAATTCTATACAAAAACAGCGCAGCCTGTTGGAGAATTATATCAGATCCGACCCGTTCTTCAGGGTAACCCTTGAGCCGTATGAGGTTCCGAACTCTGCACCCGAAATCGTGTGTAGGATGGCAGGAGCGGGTCGGGCGGTTGGTATCGGACCCATGGGCGCTGTCGCTGGCACTATTGCATGGATGGCTGTTGAGGCCATGGTGGATGCGGGGGCAAAATATGCTTTTGTGGACAATGGCGGTGATGTTGCACTATTTACAGACCGACCCCTGATGATCGGGGTGTATGCTGGAGAATCTTCGATCAAGGATCTGGTATTGGAAGTACAGCCTACAAATGAGATTCTGGGCATCTGCACGTCATCGGGCACAGTAGGACCGTCTATCAGTTTCGGAAATGCTGATGCAGCGCTTGTGGTGTCCCATGATGTGTCACTGGCAGATGCTGCGGCAACGGCACTGGGGAATGTAGTAGTCGATAATGAAGGGCTTGAAATTGCTTTTAACAAAGTCAAAAATGTTGAAGGTATCAGTGGCGCGCTTGTTGTGAAAAGCGACAAATTTGCTGTCTGGGGTAAGCTACCCAGGTTGGTAAGGGCAAAGGTAGAACCTGGGCTTATCACCAGGGGATAAGAAAGTAAATAAAAATGTATTAAATTTTGTGTTTAGATAACCGCAAGTATCAGCTATTTTGCGTTCTCATCCTCTTCCCAGAGACCGAACAGGTTATTCTCAGTATCCATACAGGTTGCCAGATATCCCCACCCGGGCACCGGCATCTTGGGGGCCACGATCTTGCCACCCAGTTTTTTGACCTTGGCAAGATAATCATCCACTGACTGGACTCCTATGAAATTGGTAATCGTCTGTTCTGGAGCTCCTCGTTTCCCCAGCCCGCCCGCAACACCTACTTCTCCTTCCAGTGTGTTGGTCTCTATCAGGTAGTATTCCATCGGCGGCCCGGGAGGTTGTTCCATCTTCCAGCCAAATAATTTGGAATAGAACTCCTTTGCACGCTCAGGATCGTCTGCTGCAATATCAAAATGAACAATTGTTGGCATTAATATCACTCCCTTTTGTTATTTGGTATTGGATGTTTATAAATCTTGGTCATGTTAGAGTGTGTAAAAACTATTTTTTTATAATGTCAGAATTTCCAAAGTTCAAAATAGGAGCGATAACAATGGATCATGTTCAAGGATTTGATAGAAGCCAGGAAATATTATTTCCTGTAAAGGCCTTGTCGTAGTAAATGGGAAAAAACAACGATCTTCGATAGCTCAACATCTCATACTTCCCTCAGCCTGTTAACACGGCACGATATTAATAGTCAACTCAACAAAGGTGAAGCGATAGACGCACTCAGAGGCTTCCTTTTTTTTTCAAATGAGGGGAAAATTCGACAAAACAAGGATGAGGCCAAAACCAATCAGATCGGCTGTATCAATTTTGCAACCAATGCCGTGATTCTCTGAACCACAGTTTACATTCAGGAGATTGTGCACCAGCTATGGAAGGAAGGTTACAAAGTCTCCGATAAGGATCTCAAGCATCTTTCCCCTGCACGGTATGGACACGTCAACCCGTATGGAAATTTTAATGTTGATGTGGAATTAAGCAGAACAGAATTAAGACCGCTACGAGATCGATAAGGTGTAATGGGGAAGATCGTTGTTTTTTTCCCGTTTACTACGGAAAGCCCTAAGAGAGCAGAAGATATGTATGCATTATTCGAAGATATGATACCTATGGGTTAAATTTTGCGGAGTTTCGATATGTAAATGTATACGTTGATGTTTTATAACCAGATTAGTTCTAGCCACAACATACGGTGAGTTCCAATTAGATATGAATAAACGAATAAATATTGAAGAAACAATCTAAATTACCAAGTGGCCCCAGGATGCAGCAGCGTTGCTACTACCCCATATTCAGTTTTTTCAGTCAATACCAAAAATTAATTTTTACTTATGCAACTGTGAGAGATGGAACAAATGGCTTTCCATTGAATACCGCTCCAATTGCATCAATAACAGAGAGCTTATTTTTCTTCACAGTAGCTCTATCCCGCATAGTAAAGAAGCATCCCTAATGCTCTTTGTTCATTACTTTTTCTCTGACGTAAGAATATTTGGTTATCTTCGAGCCATGTTACGATTCGTTGTACAAAATCTATGTTTCCTGACATCAAACGAGATTATTTTTCAAGACAATAAATCCTTAAGTTGAAGGTCTCCCGCCGTTCAATAGAAAATATTAAATAGTATATTAATTATCATTATCATAATTATGATGGAGTGATTAATTATGAAAAAAATTATTGTAATTGCTTTAATAGCAATGCTTGTATCGTGTGGAAGTGTAATGGCGGATGCACCAAGTTCAGGTGATGGCGTTTCGGATGGCTCTGGATGGGAGGACATTCCACCTCAAGATGGAGAAGGGGATCCTAATCCTAATCCTGATGCAGAAAGCCCTGGTCCTGCACCAAGTTCAGGTGATGGTGTCTCAGACGGCCCTGGATGGCTCTTTTTATCCGATATTTGAGGAGAAATTTATACTTTATATACCATAAAATAGGTGAAAAATATGAAAGTGAAACAGAAAGATAATATCTCAAAAAGCTACTTGATCTCGGTGGTGGTACTAGGCATGATCTTGAGTACTGGAATAGTCGTTGCCGCTGATGAAACGATTAGCATTAGCATCACTCCCGCTATTCTCAATCTCGCTCAGACTGAGGCACAATTCGTATTTGTGCATACAGAAATATCCTATGATTCGGTAAATACCGATCCCGGAAGCTTGACTCTAGAGGCAGATGATCCTACTGTTATTGCTACTGCTATTAAAACTGAATCCGACACGTTGGGTAACTTAGTTGTTATGTTCGATCGTGCAGATGTTGCGGGCATTGTTTATGTGGGTGAAGTCACTTTGACGCTCACCGGCGAAATGGATAATGAAAAGCCTTTCACTGGGTCAGATACCATTCGAGTGGTTGATAATTAACAAGAAAACACCCTTCGGGTGCAAATCAATTGTAGTTATGGCTAAACATTGGATGTACCCAGCCAGGTAATTTGCTTCCAAAACTTACATTTTTTTT
>DATKUV010000088.1:0-3349 GCA_035530415.1 Candidatus Nanoarchaeia archaeon
TAATAGAAGATCCTCTCAAATCATGGGCCCTGTATGATGAACTGGATGCCGGCGAAGTACATTACTATCGATTCTTTATGAACAAAGGTCAAAGTCTGAGTATTTCATTATTTGTTCCCAAAACTGACGAATTTACTCCATCTCTGGCAATTATGGGGCCAGGGATCAGATCCAATATCCGGCCTATTTTTCTTGAAATTCCTGGTGATTCTGGCGTCTTGATATTAGAAGGGGAATTACCTGGTGATGCGATCTATGAACCATTCACTCCCACCAGTCATTATAAACTCGCTGAAATTGCATTGAATATTGAAGAAGCTGGGACATATTATGTTGCAGTGTACGACCAGGATACAGGAGGTCGATACGGCCTTGCCATCGGGTCAAGGGAAGAGTTCGAATTACTTGAATGGATTATGGTACCTTTTAACGTAATCCGTATCCATAAATGGGAAGGCCAGTCATTAGCTTTCATATTATCGCCCACCATCTTGGTTGTAATTATTGGATTATTTTTTATTTATCGAAAGAAAAGATCACTGGGTTTTTTCAGTATTATCGGCAGCTTTGCGGGTCTTCTTTACATAGGAAGTGGAGCTGCCATGCTTATTCAAATGTTCATTGCCTTGAGCAGTGCTTCTTTCACATTGTCCGTATTTTTAACCCTTGTATTCGTATTAGTTTCAATACTGGTTGGTATCGCCATTTTACACATCAGCTTTCAGGATGACGTAAATAATAAAGCAAGAGTGAAAATGGTCATCCTGGGTATTATAGGATTATTCGCATGGGCAGGTATATTGATAGGCCCATTGTCTGCCCTAATAGCCGGAATCCTGCCGTCTTATGATAAAATTAATAAAATTAAATAAGATTACATAATAATAAGAAATAAATAAAATTACATAACATTAAATTATGTGAAATCCGCAGATCTCTTTTTCCCCCATACCAGTGCCACCAGCTCTTCCATTTCCCATTGAAGATTAATATCATCAACCTCTGTAAAGGCTTTTTTCAATTCCTCCAGTTTCATATATCTGGCAGCTCTTTGATCGACCCAGGTATGAAATATCTGGAACTGGATCTTCTTGAACAACCGTTTCTGCTGTACCACATCCATTACTACGATATCTCCCCCCGGCTTTAATACTCTGAACATCTCGGAAAGTACTTTCTTTTGGTCAGCCATCTCATGCATAGCGAAAGTGGAGATCGCAGCATCAAACATTTCATTGCGAAAAGGAAGGTAGTGTGCATCTGAAAGGAAGAATTCTGCGTTTGTCTTGGTCTTGGCGCGGTCCAGCATTTCTGCTGTGATATCTGTACATATTACAGTTGCAGGTTTTAGGATCTCGGCAACATACCCGGTACCTGAGGCAATATCCAGAATACGCATCCCTGATTTGATATCGATCTTTTCCTTAACCTGTCTTCTCAAATGGTAATAATATCCAAAAAGGACCAGCTTTGCAGAATTATCATAAACAGGTGCAAGTTTTTTAAAAAATTTTCGTCTCTTCTTTGCTCTTGTTATAGGATCCATATCTTTTCCCTGCTAATCGCAATTATCTCCGGTCCACAAGCCTTCTTGGTCTGCCTTTTATCCTGTATAGTTCAAGTTCTCCAGGTCCTGCAAAATTGAAAATGATCTTAAATGTTTCATCATCATAAGATTGGGCCAGTCCTGGTTTGAACATGAAAAATGCTTTGATAAAATTCTCCATAATTACACTTTTATCACAATTTTCCAGATCAATGCATTCCACGCTCACTCTTAATACAGTCTCACTTTCATCACCGTACAGGAATGCTTCATATTCTCCTGTTAAGTAGTCCATATTATCGCGTTGGAACACGCCTCGTTCTACATCCACCTTATTGAAAGGCGATCCTGACACCCATGCCGTTTCAGCTTCTCTTTGAGGATTGACAACCTTCATGTGAGTCCGACCGCAGTTGCATCTGTCACGGGTGAGCACAACAGTAGTATCTTCAGTATCGTAATTCAGTAGAAGGGTCCCGCATTTTGCACCCTTTGGCAGCAAAGTGCTGAGCACTATCCTGCCGCATTCCCCATCAGATACGAATTCCTGCGTATTCGGGTCGTAAACATCAAGATGTACAAGGTCTTCAGGTACGTGAAGGCCGCTAAGATCAGAACACTCACCACACATAGTGCCTTCGGTGCTGCCATAGGTATTGTAGACATCACACCCCCAGATATCTGCTAAATATTTCCGGGATTCTTCGCAAAAACTCTCACCTCCAACGACAAGCCGCTTTATGCCTGATTCCCTTGGATCTATTTGCTCTTTTGACATTCGACGGGCCAGGCGTAACAGCTTGAAGACACTTCCCACTATTGCCGTTGGCCTGTATGATCGTATTATTCGAACAGGAAATGTGCATTTCCCTTCAGGTATAATGGTCATACCAATTTCATGTGCCGCAGTAGTCATCATATTGGCACCCACGTTCATACCATAGGAAGCACAGACCACTACCCTGTCACCGGGTCCGAATCCCTGGGACACAAAGATCCTGGCATATTTCTCTGAATACTGCTGCCAATCATCCCAGGTAAGAAAGAAGGATTTTGGTGTTCCACTGGTCCCGCTGGTCTCATGGATCGTATACACATCGTTCCAGTCAACGCTCCTGAAATAAAAATCCGGCATTTCAGGGGGCTGGTATTTCCTAATGGTTTTACCTGATATGATGGGCAACTCCAGCAGGTCTTCATGAGACCTGATATTTTCAGGTTTGATCTTCTGATCTTTAAACCATTTTTTGTAAAAAGGAGAGTTTTCTGCTGCATAGTTGACAGTATATTGTATACGTTCATCGATCAATGCGTCAAGATCTCCTCGCTCCATAGTTTCAATGTCTTCCCTGAAGTACTGGCCCGTAATCGTCAACAACTCCCCGTAATATATATGAGGACTTTGACTATTTAAAAGGATGTTTCTAAAGGTTGGAAAAACCACCGAAAGTTATCAAGCGCAAAGCAAAATCGGCAATGAAAAAAGCAGTGGATCTGACCTATAATGAAGCAAAGCGGAAGCTGTTGAATACCTACGAATGCCTGAGCGGATCCAAATAAAGGGCGTTAAGGACGTTGAGGAGGCTTTCCATGGCCAGATGTGCGAGGCTGCAGAAGAACAGTGCGGGAAGAGAGATGCTGAAGCGTGCAGGACGGCCTGTGAGGATTGCGGGATTGAAGAGGTCTGTGCTCCTGCAGAGGGTAAGGCCTACTGTAACATGGCGCAATTTCCCGGACCATAAGACTGAGACTAAAGCTGTGAAAGAGGCACTGAAGAAAGCTGGAATTGAGGCTGAAGTTAAG
>DATKUV010000089.1:0-5419 GCA_035530415.1 Candidatus Nanoarchaeia archaeon
GGAACAAAACAGCAAGTGAGGCTGAAAGAGAGTTGTTTACGCAAAAACACATCAAAAAGAGCAATGAAGTACTGGATTTACCTGAAGAGAAGCTCCTGATAATTGAACATGTGAAACCGGAACCAATACAAAAAGCACGTATCCATGAATCATTGGATTGTGTTGTGTGCAATGAACCTGTGATGGAAACTAGAGTCAAGCTGCTAAACGGTGAAGCTCATTGCATTCCATGTTTTGAAGCGTTGACCAAAAACAAATCTTGAAAATAACTTAACTGGATGGAAAAAAATGACCGGCATCAAGAATGCGCTGATTATATTATTTGTATTATTTTCATGTATGTTCGCACCTTCAATTGGTGTAGCTGTAGAAAATGAGATAAGGATAGCAGATCAAAACGGTGATTGGGGACATCCATCCCCATATCTGGCTTATGGGAGAGGACCAGGGTATCTAAGAATGCATTTCATTTTTGATACTCTTGTGTGGAAAAATGAAACCTCGGATATTATTCCTTTACTGGCTGAAAACTGGGAATACATCCCGGAAGAGGAAGTATATATATTCAATCTTGCCAAAAATGCTAAATGGCATGATGGGGAACCTGTAACAGCAAATGATGTCGCCTTTACTATAGAATACATGAAGGAGCATCCTTATGGCTGGGTTGTTCTTGACAGTGTTGACCGGGCTGAGGTCGTTGATGAACATACTGTAAAGATCTATATGAACGGTCCATATGTGCCTTTCATGGAGGATATTGGTGGTACGATGCCTATCATGCCAGAGCATATCTGGAAGGATGTCGAGGATCCGATGGATTATGTGCAACCAGACGCATTCATCGGTTCAGGTCCATTTAAGTATGTTGATTTCAGCAAAGAACACGGAACATATCATTATGAAGCATTTAATGAATATCACCTAGGGAAACCGAATATTGATCGATTGATCTATGTAAAAGCAGGGGACCCCCAGATGGCACTGCAACGCGGTGAAGTAGACTTTGCATCCATAAAACCCGAGATGGCTGAAACACTCACAGAGGATGGTTTCGTCGTAATAGCAGGCCCCCACTACTGGAACAAGAACTTGATGATTAACCACAACAAGAAGCCGCTCGACAATATTATGTTCAGGCAGGCCCTGGCTTATGCCATCGACCAGGACGAGTTCGTGGATAAATCACTACGAGGATACGGGAAACCTGCCAGTTATGGCCTGATCTCATCAGAGAGCCAGTGGGCAAATCCGGATGTTCTGGATTATCCATATGATCCTGATAAAGCAAAGGAAATGATTTCGTCTCTTGGTTATGAATTGAAGAATGGGATTTTTTACAGGGGCAATGAGCCGCTGGCCTTTGAGGTTCTGGTCTCTAAGATGGGTACTGGTGGACAGTCCACACCAGATCGGGATGGTGAGATTTTGAAGAACCAGCTCGAAAAGATTGGTATACAGATAGACCTGATATCCCTTGAAACGAAGATCGTCGATCAAAAAGTGATAAACTGGAATTTCGATCTTGCGATTTCAGGGCACGGGGGGATTGGCGGTGATCCGAAGATCCTCTATGAAAAGGTCATACAGGTTCCGGGATCCAAAGCCAGTCCAAACACTGCCAGATACGATAAAAGCGAGGAATTGAACAGTTTGCTTGACGATTTGATGCATGAGATGGATCCGGTAAAAAGACAGGAAGCTGTTTATGAAGCCCAGAATATCTACGCAAGGGAACTTCCGGCAATATCACTGTATTACCCTACATGGTATTATGCATACAACCCGGATGCCGGGGTTGAATGGTTCTATACGTTAGGTGGGATTGCCAAAGGCATCCCGATTCCCCAGAATAAAATGGCCATGATAGGGTCACATGCTCAAGAGAAGGGGGAAATCATGCAGGCAGTTGCAGCTATGCAGACGACGGATGATACACAAGATACACCTATTATGCCATTTTTTGCGGTATTTGCAATCCTTACTGTGTTCTTTTTAAAACGATCCGGAAGGAAGACGTAAACAATGAAGTGGAACAGGAAATTAAAAATGGTAACAGTCTATCTGTTTACTATATTTTTCCTTGTTTTTTTCAATTTTTTACTCCCGCGACTGCTGCCAGGAGATGTAATACTTTCTATGTACAGCAGTCATGAGATGATTGTCACGGAACAACTGTATAGCGAACTTATCATAATGCATGGACTTGATAAACCGCTCTATGAACAATTTATCATATACCTTATACAACTGGCACAAGGGGACCTTGGATATTCCTACCTCTGTCGTGCATCTACGACAGATCTTATTTTGAATGCATTGCCATGGACACTGCTGCTTATAGGTACGTCATTTATTTTATCAGCTGCTGCCGGAATTATTCTTGGTGTTGAGAGTTCATGGAGGCGGGGAGGCAGAACCGATAGGTGTTTACTTGTTTCCATGCTTTTGATCGATGGAGTTCCATCCCTTGTAATTGGTGTCGTGTTTCTTGTGGTGTTCAGTTTGAACTTTGGATGGTTTCCGACCGCAGGTGCAGTGACACCATACTCAAATGCTCAGGGTATTGCACACATCATTGACATCCTGATGCATCTGGCTCTACCGCTGGCAACGCTCACATTGTCACAGATCCCGGGTGATTATCTAATGATCAGGAACAGCATGGTACTTACAATACGTGAACCATTTATATTAACGGCTCGTGCAAAAGGTCTCAGGGAGCGCAAAATAAAGTATTATCATGCTGCAAGGAATGCAATACTTCCATTTTTTACACGTATTGGCATCAGAATTGGCTTCGTTATAACGGGCGTGCTTTTTATTGAAACGATATTTGCATATCCCGGACTCGGACTCCTGACATACGAAGCAATATCTAATCGTGACCTGCCACTTATCCAGGGGATTCTTACAGTCTCGGTACTTCTTGTGCTTGGGGTCAATATTCTTGTGGATATACTTTATAAAAAGATTGATCCGAGGATAGGATATGCATAATAAATTTTTCCAAGAATTTAAAAGAAACAAGATAGGGGTCATCGGGCTTGCTATATTGTTGTCCCTTTCCACATCAGCAGTCCTTGCTCCTCTCATTGCACCCCATGATCCATGGGATTATTCTTTCCAGTATTTACAGCAGCCATCAATGGACCATCTTTTAGGAACTAACGACATAGGCTATGATATATTCAGCGAACTGCTGTGGTCACTCAGGACATCAGTACTCTTTGGAGTCTCTGTTGCAACCATTGCCTGTACTATCGGGATTCTGGTTGGTGTTTCTGCTGCACTATTCGGCGGAACATACGATGTTATTGTCATGAGGATTGCAGATGCACTGCTTGCGATACCTTCGATTTTGATATTAATATTGATTGCAGCATACTTCATGCCTTCACTTTTCGTTTTGATTATCACATTATCACTCATTACATGGCAGACCGTGGCAAGAGGGGTACGTGCCCAAACACTCTCACTTAAGACAAAACTCCATATTAAAGCAGCTAAGAATATGGGCGCTTCGACATTCTATGTCATGCGCAAACACATAATCCCAGAACTTTTTCCGCTTTATGCAATGGGTTTTATCACAAAGGCGAGGATTGCAGTATTCATGGAAGCCGGATTGTCGTTTCTTGGAATATTCGACCCGGCTACAAAAAGTCTTGGGATCATGATAAGTTATGCAACCCATCACCTTTATCTGAATATTTGGTTCAATTGGCTCCTTCCGCCGGTTCTCTCACTTTCATTGATCATCATATCACTTGCTTTTGTATCGTATGCAGTAGAGGAAATATCTGACCCAAGGCTAAGGAGAGATCATGGCACTCAAATTTAAGGATTTAAATGTAAAATATGGAATTTACGATGCATCTGAAGATGTTTGCGCTAATACCAGTACTATAATCAATACTATCACTGCGCTGGAGGACATATCCCTGGAAATAAATAACGGAGAGTGTGTTGCTGTAATAGGTGAGTCGGGTTCTGGAAAAACCACGCTCTCACTTGCATCCATGAAATTGCTGGCTCCAAATGCCTATATTTCAGGAAAGATTTTCCTTGATGACCTTGATATATCAGATTTGACTAATGAAGAAATGGAAAATATAAGGTGGAACAAGATCTCAATTGTGTTCCAGAATTACGGGGATGTATTGAACCCACTTCACAGGATCATTGACCAGGTTGCTGAACCACTAATTAAGAATGGGGAATCTCGCCGTGCTGCATTGGACATATCTAAAAAAATGCTTGATTTAATGAAAATAAAACCGGGTCGGAATATACTATTTCCACATCAGATAAGTGGCGGTGAAAGGCAGCGGGTTCTTATGGCAATGGCATTGATTACCGATCCGGATATTCTTGTACTGGATGAACCGGTCGCATCAGTGGATGCAGTCACAAAATCATATATTTCAAAGGTGATAAAAGAACAGGTGAATGCAAACAAAGCAGTGCTTCTAATAACACACGATCTGTCTTTTGCACATCTTTGCTCTGATCGTATCGCTGTGCTCTATTCAGGCAAACTGCTGGAATTATTACCATCCCAAAATCTGCTGGATGCACCGCGCCACCCATATACCCGTGCCCTTGTGCGTTCATTTCCAATGATGGAGCGTACTAAAGACCTTGCAGGTGTGAGAGGATCTCCCCCCTCAAAAATGTCTCATTCAACGAGCGGGTGTATCTTCAGCCAAAGGTGTACTCAGTCCATTGATATATGTTCTATTGAGCAGCCACCTGTAAAGTCGAAAGATGGGAGTAATGGGAATGGTGGTTACGTTGTTTGTCACCGCGGTGGCATAGCGACCATGTTATGTATTAAAAACATATCAAAATCGTATAAGGATATCGAGGTTCTCAAGGATATTTCCATTACGCTTGATGAAGGTGAAATACTTGCACTTGTAGGGGAAACAGGGTCTGGAAAGACGACCCTTGCGTATCTTATTGCAGGTACGATCAAACCAGATGGAGGAGAGATCATCTTTCGTGGAAGGGAATTGCAAAATATCGGAAAAAAAGACTTTTCTAAAACTGTTGGTATAGTTTATCAATCTCCGAGGGACTCGATCAGCCACAGATTTACTGTTTTCGAAGCGATTGCCGAACCTCTCAGGATACACGGGCTGTTTGATGATGGCTCAGCAAATCGGATTAAAAATGCTATGTTAGAAGTACAGTTGCCAGATGAAGATTATTTTATGAAAAAATATCCGCATGAACTAAGTGGAGGTGAATTGCAGCGGGTGGCTATAGCGCGGGCACTTATACTTGAACCAGATCTGCTCATTGCAGATGAGTCCACGTCTTTCCTTGATCCGAGCGTACAGGCAAAAATATTGAAACTTCTGCTTGACCTTCAAAACGAACGTGGTATTTCCATGTTATTTGTAATACATGA
>DATKUV010000090.1:0-4999 GCA_035530415.1 Candidatus Nanoarchaeia archaeon
GAGGTCCCATAAAGATCATCTTCCGGAGTAATATCATAAAAATGCACCATCCCGTTTTTTTTGGCAACCAGTATCCCCCAGTCCAGGAACTCGCGGGCACTATGCGGCAGGTTCATGATAACATGGTCGGCTGAGTGTTTAAATCCTTCAGCCACATATCTTGCATCCCCCTCCACTGCTGCCACATTATCCAGCTTGTTTAGCTGCACATTTTCCTTAAGGAATTTGACTGCCTCTGGGTTCTTATCCACTGCCACCACAGTTGATCCCGGTACGTTCTTCCCTATCAAAATACTGAAAGGTCCCACACCCGCGAACAGGTCCACGACACACTGGCCGGGCTTTACCTTATCTGCAACCCGCTTTCGTTCAGTTGCCAGTCTGGGTGAAAAATACACTTTTGCAAGGTCTACATTATAGCGGCAGCCGTATTCAGTGTGAATTGTATGTGTTCTATTTTCACCAGCCAACACAACAAATTCCCGAATTCTGTACTCACCTGAAACCGGGCCAGTCGCTCCCAGTACCACTTTGATGCTTTTCCTGAAATCCATCAAAGCTCTGGCAATTTTATCAGCTTCTGTTTCATCAGCATCCATTACAGCAATGTCGCCTATCACCTCAAATGTAGGCGAAAAACCAAGCATATCTTCCAAAGATAGTTTATGGATCTTGGTTTCAAATTCAGTTTCGATAATAGTAATATTATCATTCAGTAAATATGTCTCACTAAACAACATTTCCAGATAATCAGTTCCTGGCTGACTTTTAAGTGGGAAATAAATATCCTCGCCATCCTTATGTATATGTGCATCTGCGTGTATCAAGTCAGCTTGGAGCAGTAATTTCCTGGTGTTTTCTGCCGATGTTCTCGATACTTTTACTGCCCATAATCTCATGGAATACATGATGTCATTGCATGATAAAAAGGGTTTAGATAAATAGTTAAATATGCCAGAATAATTATGTATAGATGAAAAAACCCCTGAACCTGGAGATTCGATCCCGGATAGATTGCCTCTGCGATTTCACATATAATTTTTACTGGCAACATAAAGGTTCAGAACTTGATCCTGATGCCCCTATTAAGGAACAGGTGAATACTAATTATACCTACAGGGACTTAGTGGAACATCTAAGATCTGGTTGTGATGTCCAAATAACAGGCAATGTGGGGAGTAGACTTGCTTCCAGCCTGGGTGTGGATCTGAAATACTTTGGCGGGAACGGACAAGCGTTAGATGTTGGCAGCATATACATTGTTGGAGATGTGGGGACCCGAATGGGTATCAGCATGATGGCAGGCAGAATATATGTTTCAGGCAATGTATCTGAACCGATGGGTAATATCGTTGAGGTAAATTCAGACACGAGCGGTTATCGATGCTTCAGGTCAATTACTGACATTCTGCATAATGGACTAAATACCAGTGAATTATATGACAGTAGAAATTCTTACCTGGATGGTGATACTCCCATTTTAGACCTTGCTGACAACATTCTCAGAGATACTATCGGAGCAAGATGTGTTAAGAATGTTTTCATCAAGGTAAAAGGGGATGTAAGTCTCAGCACCGGGATCCTAATGAGAAAAGGAATTATCGAAGTGGACGGCAATGCAGGCATGAATACTGCAACATTGCTGTCAGGTGGTACCGTGGTGGTGAGAGGCAATAACAGTGAATTCGGAGCAGCAGATATGCGATCTGGAAATCTGATCATCACAGGAAAAACAAAAGGATACATGTGTGCAAACATTCGCGGAGGATCTGTCTTTGTAAAAGCTGACATAAAAGTCATACCACCCGCTTCAAAATCCCAGCCCTCTTCCGGGGATTTGAAAATGTTAATTGAGATTCTTGAAACAAACCGATTGGATGCTATGGGTTACAGGAAATATTCTGTATGATTGCGTAATTATTTTTCAAATTCTACTTAAAGTATATAAAGGTTTAAATACCCTTATAATTAGTGAGAATTATGGCTAAAATTGACGATCCTAAAAAAACTATTAAAATCGAGAATGTTGTTGCCTCTACTGCCATTGGTACTACTCTCGACCTTGTGAAGATTACCACGAAGTTAGAAGGTGCAGATTATAACAAAGCACGGTTCCCTGGTGTTGTTTACAGGACAAAAGATCCAAAGACCGCCGCCTTGATATTTGGCAGTGGCAAGATCGTATGCACAGGCGCCAAAAGTATTGCTGATGTACATAACGGCCTGAAAAAAGTTTTTCAAGAACTGCGGGATATGGATGTCGAAGTTATGGAGAATCCCGAGATAATTGTCCAGAACATTGTTGCTTCAGCTGATCTGGGTACTGTACTTAACCTGAATGCAATTGCCATCGGACTCGGCCTGGAAAATATCGAATACGAACCAGAACAGTTCCCTGGACTGGTATACAGGCTTGCTGTACCCAAAGTGGTAATGCTATTGTTCGGTTCAGGCAAACTGGTTGTTACGGGCGGTAAAAAACCTGAAGATGCAGATGCAGCAGTTGATAAGATAGTTGAAGAACTGGACGGCCTGGGACTGCTATAAACGTAAATGTCTGTTTTTCCAATAACTGACCATCATATGCATTTGGACCCCCGGTTTCAGGGGGTTGAAGCCGCTAAGGCGTTCCAGCGTGCTGGTGGCACACATATTTTTTTAGTTTCCAAACCTTCATGGACCATCGGTATAACTATAAACCAACCTGAAGATTACAGGCTGGTATTTGACGAAACAGTCAAAATGGCAGAAGATGTTAAAAAAGCAGGCATAATTGCTTTTCCTGTATTGGGGGTCCATCCTGCAGCTATCACTAAAATGTACGGTCGGGTGGGGCTTGATAAAACCATTGACCTGATGAGAGCAGGCCTGGAAATAGCAGCAAAATATGTGGAAGAAGGGCTGGCTGTAGGCTTGAAATCCGGCCGTCCCCATTATGAAGTGGAACCTGTGCTGTGGGACGCATCTAATGAGTTATTATTGCACGCTATGGAACTCGCCAGGGATGCCGGGTGTCCATTGCAGTTACATACTGAAACTGCTACACTGGAGAACATCAATAATATCGCAGGTATGGCTAAAAAGGTTGGACTTTCTCCTGAAAAAGTAATTAAACATTTCGCGCCACCCATGATACAGGAATTCAAGAAATGCGGAATGTGGCCAGGGGTGCTGGCAGGAAAAGGTATGATAGAGGAAGCCCTTAGCCATGGGGATCGATTCATGATGGAGACCGATTATATAGATGACCCTGAACGTCCTGGAGCTGTGCTTGGCCCAAAAACCATACCCCGCAAAACCCTGGCCCTGACAGAAGAATGGGGTGATGAAATATTCTGGAAAATTCATAAAGAGAATCCTGAAAAAGTATATGGTGTAGAGATAGAACTACCATAACCTAAATATAGAAGTTTAAACATACGAAAAGGGAATCTCGTTATAATTGAATTAACTATATATCAATATTATTTATGGAAGGAGGATTTTAATGGCAGGACAATTAGGCAGTCAGCCAATGTTTATTCTTAGGCAAGGAACCCAAAGAACAACAGGCAGTGAAGCTCAAAGAGGCAATATTATGGCGGCAAAGGCAGTAGCAGCTGCTGTGCGCACCACACTGGGCCCGAAAGGTATGGATAAGATGCTGGTAAATTCGGCAGGTCAGGTAACAATTACCAATGACGGGGCTACCATTCTAGATGAGATGGACATCAAGCACCCGGCAGCTAAAATGATAGTGGAAGTCGCAAAGACCCAGGATGATGAAGTGGGAGACGGCACAACCACAGCTGCAGTACTGGCAGGAGAACTGCTGGCAAAAGCTGAAGAATTGTTGGAAATGAAAGTTCATGCCACGACCATCACGGCCGGGTACCTGGCGGCTACAAATAAGGCACAGGAGATACTTGAAGGTATGTCTATTAAAGTATCTGACACTGATGAGGATATGCTTATGAAGATCGCTGCTACGGCCCTGACAGGCAAAGGCGCAGAATCTGTCAAAGACACATTGGGACACCTGGTGGTCAAAGCTGTCAAATCCATAGCCAAAGAAGGATCTGATGGGAAAAAGACAGTGAACATCAAGGATGTGCTGATGGAGCGCAGGGTGGAAGGTAGTATCGAGGACAGTGAACTGGTTGAGGGAATCATCATAGATAGGGAGAGGACCCACCAGAGTATGCCGAAAAAAGTCGTAAATGCAAAGATCGCGATTCTTGCCACTCCAATTGAAGTAAGGTCAATGGAGTTTAAGAATGAAATCTCATTTACTTCTCCAAACCAGCGCAGAGCCTTCATTGATCAGGAAGAGCATATGATCAAAGAAGTCGTGGACAAGATGATAAACAGCGGAGCGAATGCTGTATTCTGTAAAAAAGGTGTGGATGACCTGGCCCGTCATTATCTGGCTAAAGCAGGTATATTCGTGATCCACAGGGTCAAGGTACGGGACCTGGAACATCTGGCAGAATCTTCCAACGGGAAAATAATTACTAACCTGGATGAACTCACTCCTGACGATCTAGGCACAGCAGGGATAGTGGAAGAGGTCATGGTAGGAAATTCAGAGATGATATTTATCCGTGACCTTCCAAAATCAAATGTTGTATCCATTATTCTAAGAGGGGGTACTGAACATGTGGTAGATAACCTGGCACGGGCTATGAATGATGCCTTACGGGTTGTCGGTGTTGTAATAGAAGACGGCCGCGTGGTAGCTGGCGGAGGCTCACCTGAAGTTGAACTGTCACTGCGTCTTCGAGAATATGCTGCAACATTAATGGGCAGGGAGCAGCTGGCTGTGACCAAATTCGCGGAAGCTATTGAGATAATACCAAAGACACTGGCAGAGAACAGCGGTCTTGATTATATTGACAAACTGGTGGAACTTAAGAGCAGACATGAGGCAGGGGAAAAGAATGCAGGTCTTAATATATTTGAGAACCGCGTACAAGATATGCTGGAAGCAGGTGTAGTGGAACAACTGCGCGTAAAGCTT
>DATKUV010000091.1:0-2999 GCA_035530415.1 Candidatus Nanoarchaeia archaeon
AGGTATGCGATGAATTCACCCAGGTCCTTGCCGTGTGTGGTTTCGAACTTCTGGGCCATCTCATACAGGTTTCTTAAATTCATTAAGGCTTCTTTACTTTGTTTTGAATTATCATGCGTGAACTGGCGGCTCAATCCGGAAGCATCCAGTACCTCAAGTACTATGTCTGAGACATCCAGGACCAGTTTCTCTTTCAATGCATCGATCCGCTGCTTCATCTGTTGAACAGTCCTCTGGCCGGTTGGTGACAGGCCCAAAAAATGGTTGTATATGGCCTCCTGGAACGAGACCCTGTGCCTTTTTAGGTACTCGCCGATACGGATGGAGTCGCTGGTATCCAGGATATGGTTGTGATGGAACAGTCTCCACCAGCTTTCGGTACCCCTGGGCTTAGGATGGCCGATATTGTCCAGTACATACAGGTATGCCAGTGCGGTCTTGATCTCAGGCTGTTTTAGAAAATCAACATCATCCTTCACCCGGATGCTGTGTCCCCGTCTCTCAAGTGCCTGCCTGATCTTCTTACCCTGAGAGTGGGTGCGGTACAATACTGCGATCTTTGAACTTTTAATCCCTTTTTCCAGATGTGCTTCAATCCTTTCCACAATATACCTGGCCTCTTCATTCTCGTCAGCAGTCTCGATCACCACCACATCATCACCTTCCTGTTCCAGAGCGTTGTGAAGCTGGATGCACATGTCCATATCATCCTCAGAATAGTTGCGCCTGATCAGGTCGTGGGATGCCCTGAGTATCTTGTTGGTAGAGCGGAAACTCACATCCAGGGACACAACATCATCCGGCTGGATGTTGAAATATTTCCTGAACTCCTGGATATTGTTAGTATAGGCACCCCTAAAAGCATAGATGGTCTGGTTGGGGTCTGCCACTACAGTTACATTCCTCAAGTCCCCGGCCAGTATCCTGATAAGCTCGAACTGGACATAATTGGTATCCTGGAATTCATCAATGATGAGATATTTGTATCTATGAGTGTATATTTCAGCACCATAGGTGGTTAAGAATTCAAGGGCTTTTTTATTCAGATCGCCGTAATCCAGGGCACCCCGCTGTTTCTTTCGGGTTTCATAGCGGACCCAGGCACGGATCAGATCCCTGTACTTGACGTATTCTGAATACTGTTCATTAAAATTGACCCAGGACTGTTTTTTCATTTTCAATCCTTTTTTCTCAGTATCATCCAGCAAATGGAAGGTATTCAGCAAGGTGGTATTGTCCTGGAATATCTGCTCCCAGTTATCCTCATCTGCTTGCAATGCCAGTAGTAACTGTTTTTTACCCAGCAAAAATGCCTTGAGTTTATCAATGGTAATGTTCAGGTCCTTGGCCTTTGATATGGATGAGGTATACAATGCAGCATCCCTGACCCTTACACCAAGGTCCTTGTATAATATAATAGATGAATCCACATCCTCCAGGATCGAAAACTCGGCCGTAATCCCGCATTTATCTGCATTCTCACGTATGATCTCTGCACAGAAGGAATGAAATGTACTTACTTTTACCTCAGTTGTTCCACCTAACAGCTGCTCCACCTTATTGTTCATGTTAGCCGCTGCCTCTCTGGAAAAGGTGAGGGCCAGGATGTGTTCGGGGGCGATTCCCAAATTCCGTACCATATAAGCGATCTTGGCAGTAATGGTAGTGGTCTTGCCCGTGCCTGCCCCGGCTAATATCAGTAAAGGACCGCTGGTGTGTTTGACAGCATCCAGCTGCGTATCATTTAATCCTGCCATCCATGTATAAAATTCCATTCTATCCCCTCACATGTATTCCGGATGAACCGTCTCCCAGTTTCTTCACTTCTATCCTGACAGGTATGCGTCTTGTGAGCTGGTCGATATGGCTGATAACACCAATGGTCCTGCCCGAGAGCCTCAGGCTTTCCAGTGCAGATAATGCAGCGTCCAGTGTTTCCGGGTCAAGTGTGCCAAAACCTTCATCCAGGAACAGTGATTCCAGCTTGGATTGGCCCTGGCTCAGTTCTGATAATGCCAGTGCAAGGGATAGGCTAACTAGGAATGATTCTCCGCCAGACAGGGTCTCTACCGGACGTTCTTCACCTGCATTCCAGCGATCTATTACCACCATGTCCTTCATATTAAGCGCTTTAAGGGCATACCTGGAGGTGATTGCTGATAATTGATGATTGGCATAGCTGATGAGAAGCTCGAACATGGCTTCAAGTGCAAAATCCCTGAGTTTGTTGGCAGGCATAACATCTGCAAGTTTCAGCCACCGTTCCATCTCCTTTCTGGTAGCTGATATTTTTATCTCCTGCTCTCGTCTCTTCTCCAGGTTCTCTGTAAGGGTCCTGATATTGTTCTGTATTGAACCGATGGATGCACTCTTTACCCGGATGGCAGTATTGATCGTTAGTTCTTCTTCAAGTATGATTGGCAGGTCTGCCGGATTGAACAGCTTGTCTGCAAAGACCTCTTTGTGTGTCTTAATATTCACTTCAACATTGTATAAGTCATTCTGGTACTGCCTGATGATGAGTATTTTTTCGTCAAGCCATTCCTGCTCCCTGAAGGAGACCTGGTGCTCTTCAACTGATTGAAATCCTGATCCGTCAAGGCCCTGCATATATCTGGACAGAGCAGCATCGGTTCGTGCTGATGTTCTGGCAAGATCGGTTTGAAGAGCTTCCAGCCTGGCACTAATACCTGCAAGCCGGGTCCCAAACTTGTTATATTGTTCCTGGTTGGCATTTCGCTGTGTTTCAAGTTCACCCATCCGGACATCCAAAGCTGACCTGGCAGCTTCAACACCAAGACCTCCTGTCATATCCATAACCATCTGATAAAGCCTGCTGCCATCGACCCGGTATCTTTCCTGAGACGCCAGTAATTCGTTGTGCCGCTCAGTATCTGCCTTCAGGCGCTTATCATTCTCTGTCACAAAGGTCCTTAAGCCTTCCAGGGTTCTGCTAATTTCTTCGAACCGCCCTTTGCACTGCCTGATAGATTGGATGC
>DATKUV010000092.1:0-4200 GCA_035530415.1 Candidatus Nanoarchaeia archaeon
CCAGGATGTCCTGGTCCTCTGCATGTACGCAGGCAAGGGCATCCAGATCCTTTATGATCTTAAGTGCTGCCGTCATCTGGTCTCGATCCACTGTCATAGAACCTGTACTCTCACCTAAAAAAATCTCTCCAAATGCGGTAACGCCCGACTTCCAGAGCGGTTCAAGGTGATCATAGTTATCGTTAACACCACCATTTATGCCGAAATCAACTATGGATTTGGAACTTGCCAGATCCAATTTTCCATTAAATGTACCTTTATCAAGAGTAGGTGGTATCGTATTAGGATGCTCGACAACAGTAGTCACTCCCCCCGCTGCAGCTGCGCAGGAACCCGTAAACCAGTCTTCTTTATGTGTCATACCCGGTTCCCTGAAATGTACGTGCACATCAATTATACCGGGAAGTACCAGCATGTTTTTGGCATTTATCACCTTATCGGCGGTTTTATTTTGGAGTATCCTGGCTATATCGGATATTTTCCCATCCTTCACAGCCAGTTCGGCTTCATGGATACGTCCCTGGTGAAAGATGCGGGCATTATTGATTATCAGGTCTGGCATAATCATTGTATATTCATTAAGATATTATTAAAACCAATACCTTCCCCAGATTTGTTGTGGATATAATATAGTTTTTGTGATGAAGCCATTCCAGCACTTTGTCAAAATCCAGTGATTTGGTTATCTTTTAACGATTTTTTTTTATTGGTACAATGTCCCCCTGCTGAAAATTAGCAGGGAGTACCGACACAATTCGATCTATATTAAAAAAGCAATCAAATCTTCGCTCAACTGAGTTTCTTTGCACAATTGAGATATAATTTGATCTTTTGAATGTCCAGCATCTTTTAGTTCATTGATTCTTTCAAATACTTTCGAGTTAATCTCATAATATTCATTAATATCTTTTCTGTGGCCCCACACGTCACCTTCCATTAATGTAATATTTTGCATTTCAAGGAACATTAAAGTGGAATTAGATATTGTTTTTTTATAGGAAGTTGGTATGTGAATCGCTTTAATATTCTTACATCTCTGAACCAGAAGGAAAATATCCTTGTTAGATGGTCTGAATGTTAAATGAATAAATTCTTCATTTTTTCCTACGGTACCGATTTCATTTTTTGAACTTACAACTCTTATTTTCATTTTCTTTACCCCAAAAATTAATATCTAATATTGTTTGGAATCTTATAAAAAAGTTTCTGGAAAAAATCAAAAAACAAATGAATTTGAAAATAGAGTGTCAATTAAAAAATGGTAGTTGCCAAAGACTTATTACCCATAATTTACAATGTTTTTATGGGAAATTATTATGAAAGAGTATAAAATATTTATTGGAGGAGAGTGGACTGATTCATCCACTGAAGAAAGTTTTTATGATCTCAATCCGGCGACCCTGGAAAAGCTTGCATCATTCCAGATCGCTTCAGAAGATGATGTAAACCGTTCGGTCAGGGCTGCATGGGATGCTTACAGGATCTGGAGCGAAACTCCGGCACCCAGGCGAGCTATGGTGCTGTACAGGGCCGCTAAGATATTGATCGAAAAAAAAGAAGAACTATCCAAATTGATGACCCAGGAAATGGGCAAGGTCCTGGCCGAGGCCAGAGGTGATGTCCAGGAAGCTATTGATATCACGTTATACGCTGCTGGTGAGGGGCGCCGGATGTTCGGTGAGACCACAACTTCGGAACTTAAAGAAAAGTTCTGCATGACAATCTTACGCCCCATTGGAGTGGTTGGAATGATCACGCCCTGGAATTTTCCTATGGCCATTCCCGCATGGAAGATCATGCCTGCCCTTGTTGCCGGAAATGCTATTGTTATGAAACCTGCCAGTGACACTCCGCTACTGACAGTGAAACTGGTAGAGATCTTAATGGAAGCAGGCTTACCTCCCGGCGTGATCAACCTTGTGTTCGGACCGGGCGATACAGTAGGTTCAGCAATTGTTCATCATACTGATATCAGGGCCATCTCATTCACAGGCAGCCTGGAGACAGGTAAATGGATCATGGGTGAATGTGCTAAATCCATGAAACGAGTATCCCTGGAGCTTGGTGGCAAGAATCCGATCATAATAATGGACGATGCTGACCTGGATTTGGCCGTGGAGGGAGTGATATGGGGTGCCTTCGGGACCACAGGCCAACGCTGTACTGCTGCTAGCAGGGTTATTGTGCATGAAAAAATTGAAGATGAATTTACAAGTCGCCTGTTGGCCAGGACAAAAAATCTCAGGTTGGGAGATGGATTGGATCCTGATACAGATGTGGGTCCTGTTATCAATGAGACTCAGTTAAAAAAGATCGAGACATATGCAAATATCGGCAAGAATGAAGGGGCAAAATTGCTAACTGGTGGCAACCTTGCCAATCCTGGACTACCCGGCTTTTTCTTTGAGCCTACAATCTTCACTGAAGTGGATCCGGAGATGCGTATCGCCCAGGAGGAGATATTCGGCCCAGTAGTAGCTTTGATATCGGTAAAAAGTATTGATGAAGCTATTGAGGTTGCTAATTGCACAAAATACGGCCTGTCATCATCCATCTACACCAAAGATATTTCCCATGCCTTCAGGGCCATTGAAAAAATAGAAGCTGGAATCACTTATGTGAACTCTTCCACAATCGGAGCTGAAGTACATCTTCCGTTCGGAGGTGTGAAAGGTACCGGAAACGGATTCAGGGAAGCGGGTACTGATGCCATTAAGGAATTCACCGAAGTGAAAGCCGTTTATATCGATTATAGCGGTAAGCTGCAGAAAGCTCAGATAGATTAGAGGAAAACATGATCGAACCACCCGGACCCAGATCAAAGGAGATCATTGACCGCGACTGCAATGTGATGTCTGCATGTCTCTCCCGGCCTTACCCGCTGGTCATTGATCGTGCCAGGGGTGCCGTGATCACCGATGTCGAAGGCAAGGAATATATTGATTTTATTGCAGGCATTGCCGTGATGAATGTGGGCCATTCCAACCCAGCGGTTTCCGCTGCCATTTCCACGCAGCTTGAAAAGATGGCTCACTGCGGTTTTCCCGACTTCTTTGCAGAGCCGCCCCTGAAGCTTGGTGAAAAGCTCCAGCAGATGACGGGGTATGACCGGGTGTTTTTGTGCAACAGTGGTACCGAGTCAGTTGAAGCTGCTATAAAATTAGCTATCTGGAAAACCAAAAGGCAGAATCTTGTAGGCTTTTACAATTGTTTCCACGGTAGGACACTGGGTGCATTATCACTGACATGTTCGAAAATAAGACAAAAGGAACACTTTCCTGGTATAAGGACAGCACATGCCCATTATGCCTATTGCTACCGCTGTCCACTACATCTGGTATATCCTGACTGCGGTATTGAGTGTGCAAACGAGATCGAGACACTTATATTCAAGAGAGAATTGAGTCCTTCCGATACAGCAGCTATTGTGGTTGAACCCATTCAGGGAGAAGGTGGTTATATTGTGCCACCACCCGAGTTCCACCAGGAGATCAGGCGGATCTGTGACGATCACAATGTATTCATGGTAGCGGATGAGGTGCAAGCAGGCTGTTTCCGCACAGGTACCTTCATGGCCATGGAAAACTTCGGTGTGAGGGCAGATATCGTATGTATGGCTAAAGCCCTTGGTTCGGGTCTCCCTCTGGGGGCCATGCTGTCCGGCAGCGAGATCATGGACTGGCCGCCAGGCACTCATTCCAATACCTTTGGCGGCAACCTGCTGGCATCTGCCTCAGCCCTGGCAGGCCTTGAATTTATGGAAAATGAGGACCTGGGGAATAAAGCCAAACAGGTTGGAACTCATATTATGGAGCGGCTGCGGGAAATGCAGCAGGATTATCCAGTAATAGGAGATGTTCGGGGGCTTGGCCTTATGATCGGGGTAGAAATTGTGAAACCTGACAAGTCAATTGACCCGGAAACGAGGGACCGGATTGTTCTTGAAGGGTTCAAGGAAGGTATTATATTATTATCCTGCGGAGATTCTACCTTACGGTTTTCTCCCCCACTTGTAATAACAAAAGAAGAAGCTGATACCGGACTGGATCGGTTTGAGATTGCCTTGAAAAAGGCTCTTTCACAGGAGTAAGCATGGTCAGGATCGAGCGAGATACTCTGGGTTGGGTGGACGTACCTGATGATGTGTACTACGGGCCCCAGACCACCCGTGCTATCAGGAATTTCAGGGTCAGTACCCTG
>DATKUV010000093.1:0-3107 GCA_035530415.1 Candidatus Nanoarchaeia archaeon
AAAAATCGCGGTGTTCACCGTCTTTAAGCAGAATGCTTCTGGCAATCAACATGCCTGCGGCTTTTCCCCCAATCCTGCCAGACCCGATCATACGATCCCTAATATTCAAAAGGTCCTCAAGGGTAAAATAATTGTCAGCAATTTTGTTAAACAAAGGATGGTTCCCTATGATCATCCTTGAAAGTTCCTGTTTGAGTGCTATTGTTTCTGTGGATTGGGTGTCCATACCTATTTCATGGTACTGTGCAAGTTTTTTATAAACGCTGTCCCATGGAGCAATCAAAAAACGCAATAGTATCAAGTTCGAAAAGGTAAGGACAGGTAACCTTAAAAAAATTAGCAACAAGTTCATCAGTGGCCCATTCAAATACCAGGGAGGACAGATTGTCAAAAACATAAAAAACCTCTCTGCCATAATTCCCTATTATCCTGTGCACTTCACTGCTGAAAAAATCGAACCCATTGCCGGGATCAACCTGTATCTGATCCAGATATTCCATTGGTTTGAGTATAGGGTCATGGGGTGCAAAACTGATATACACACAATGATGACCGTCTCTTATTCCCTGATTAATAAACTTTTCAGCATAATATGAATAGTCATCCAGGTCGTCAACCTGCCAGACTACATTATCGCCTATCCTGAAACCCTCTATTACCTCATCGAGGGAAGGTACACCGCTACTTATCATTCTTGGTTTTATTATTTTCATAACAGAGAAACGATGCAGGCATCCAATCTACATACTGGTTTATGCATAATAATTCATCCCCAGAGCCTGGACAAACACATTAATAGAGCATATATTTCAATTTTTTAATACGCGTACAGGTTCCCGTACGGCCTGCTGCTTATGGCTTTCAGTTTGATGAAAGGTTTGGACATTACCTCATCAAGGTCATACCCGAAATGTTCACACCACTCGGTCACGTGTTTTGTGATCAGTTTCATATCAGTCTCATCAGGTTCAAACACAGCCACCTCAGCACCTAACTGGTGTTCCTCAACCTCACCGCGCAGGTAGATCACCCCGCCGTGCATGCCTGTGCCTAAGTAGTCACCAGTGATCGGCTTATCGTCAGAAGAACCGATCCCCAGCAGTACCATGATCCCTCCAGCCATATATTCACCATAGAAATCACCGGCGCAACCTCCTGCCACGATCACAGGGATCTGTTTCTTGTACTCTTTCATATGGATACCCACGCGATATCCCACATCGCCCTTGATCATGAGCTTACCGCCGCGCATGCCGTATCCTATAACATCCCCCACCATGCCATGGATCACTATCTCCCCGCTGTTCATAGTATTTGCAATACCATCCTGACCATTAGCAAAAACCTCTATTGATGGGCCGTTCATAAACACTGCCAGGTCATTCCCCGGAGTACCATTTATAGTGATCTTGACCTTTTTCTCTACAGCGTCACCAATATAACGCTGGCCATTGATATTATTCAAGAAGAATTCAGTTTCACCTTCCTCAATGGCTGTGCGTATCTGTTTATTCAGAACCCTATAGTACATTCCTGCAGCATCTATTATCATTACCATATCTTTCACCTCACATGCCTACGCCTGCGGGCTTAACGCCCAGGATGTCCAGTGTTTCCTTATCCAGTCCGACACCACGCAGTCGTTCCCGGCTGCCTCTCAAACTCTCTATACTATTCACACCTAATGAACCCAGGACTTCCTGCAGTTCATGGCCCCATGCAGTAAGCAGGTTGCACAATCTCTGGGAACCAACATCAGGATTAAGTCTTCGTGTCAATTCAGGTTTCTGGGTAGCTATGCCCCATGCACAGTTGCCGGTGTGGCATTTCTGGCATACCCTGCATCCCAGTGCCACCAGTGCTGCAGTGCCGATAACACACGCGTCGGCACCCAATGCAATGGCCTTTGCCACATCTGCTGCCTCGCGGATGCCACCTGCACATACCAGACTTGCCTGGTTCCTGATCCCCTCATCCCTGAGCCGCTGGTCAACTGCAGCCAGGGCCAGCTCTATTGGGATACCCACATTATCCCTGATAATGGCAGGTGTCGCTCCTGTGCCGCCCCTGAACCCGTCAACTGTAACAATATCAGCTCCGGCCCGCACGATACCGCTGGCAATTGCAGCCACGTTATGTACTGCTGCGATCTTCACAGATACGGGTTTCTTGTAATCGGTAGCTTCCTTTATGGCATAGATCAGCTGTGACAGGTCCTCGATACTGTAAATATCATGGTGTGGTGCCGGGGATAGTGCATCAGTACCCACTGGTATCATCCTGGTCTTTGAGATCTCCTGGCCTACTTTCTCGCCTGGCAGGTGACCACCGATACCGGGCTTGGCACCCTGTCCGATCTTGATCTCCACGGCTGCGCTATTGGCAAGGTACCCGCTGTGCACTCCGAACCTTCCCGAAGCTACCTGAACAATAATGCGATCTGAATATGGAGACAGGTCTTCATGCAATCCGCCTTCACCCGTATTCATCAATGTACCCATCTTGTTAGCGGCAATAGCCAGAGATTTATGCACGTTATGGCTTACTGCGCCGTAGCTCATGGCAGCAAATATCACAGGGATATCCAGCTTGATCTGTGGCGGTAATTTAGTTTTCAATTTGATCTTGCCATTCTCATCGTTCTCGAACTCCAGATAATTGGGTTTACTTCCCAGGTATGTCCGAAGTTCCATGGGTTCCCTGAGCGGGTCAATGGATGGATTGGTAACCTGACACGCGTCAATGACCAGGTGGTCCCATAGTATGGGGTATGGCTTGGGGTTACCCATGCTTGTCAATATAATACCCCCGGTCTCGGCCTGTTTCAGGGTATTCTGCCTTATCCGTGCCGTCCAGTTGGCATTCTCCTTGTATACCATTGGGTTTTCTTCGATGATGATAGCACTTTCAGGACAGAACGTAGCGCATCTATGGCAGGCCACACATTTTTTATGATCTGGTATGATCTTGTCCTTGAAATCCATTGCACCAAAGCTGCAATTCAATACACAGCGCTTGCACCGCCTGCAATTTTCATGGTCAACTCGTACTCTGAATTCTGCTGGTATCTGTGAAACTGGTGATAATTCTGCTGCCATTTATTCCAC
>DATKUV010000094.1:0-5761 GCA_035530415.1 Candidatus Nanoarchaeia archaeon
ATAATTCTTTCAATGTCCAAATATGGTCTGTAAGTTTCTGAGCCATAGCGGGTGTCCTTTGCAACCATCTTTTGTTCCCACAATTAACCTTTAATCTCAGTGATTTATGCGGTTTAACAAAATTATACCATGCCTGGAAGAGGTCTATTGCTCTTGAATGCATCATGCGCCCTGATTAGTCTGAGGGGACAAATCCATAAACAAAGTGTGTTTAGTGATTGCTCAGGGCGCATTGATTAAAAATATGTATGAAAATTTAAGTTTTTCTATATTACACCAAAAACTTAATCAAATCTTCACTCAACCGAGTCTCTAAACCCAACTTAGATATTATCTCTTCCTTTGATTTGCCTTCATTCATTAACTCTTCAATTCTGTCAAATACATGTGGCTTGATCTCATAGTATTCATTAATGTCCTTTCTATGACCCCACACATCACCTTCAAGAATTTTAATGCCCTTCATTTCAAGGAACATCAAGGTGGATTTTGATATCGTCTTATTGTATGAATTTGGAATATGGATAGCCTTCAGCTTTGGACATGTTTTCGCAAGCGTTAAAATATCCATATTCGACGGCCTGAATGCGAAGTGAACCATCTCTTCATTTTCAATTGTGTTAATCTCGTCTTTTGAACTTACAATTCTTATTTTCATTTTTCTGCCCCGGATATATATTTTAATGGATTTACAAAGGAGACTTTTTAATTTATTCTGGATCAATGGGTCATGGCAAAAAAGATTAACCGCAGAGGACGCGGAGGATCGCAGAGGGTTGTGATTTTTCTCTGCGTCCCTCTGCGGTTTTCCAGATTGTCCAGAAAATAATAAAAAGTCTCGAATATCGGGAGTGAGCACTTAAGAGTGACAGGATGGGTGCATGGGAAATTCACAATAATCAATGACCAGGCAATTAGACCAAAGCTACCACAGGAACACCGAAATATACCCTTGCAAGAATTAATTAAAAGTGTGAATGAAAGTAAGTGAACTTTATAGTGGGCTTATGAGCCCATATTTTTTATTTTTTAACGTATAAGAATGTGCATGTCTCTTACCACCACATTAGACCGATAATTACTAATATTCCATATTGATAATATTAGAATGAGGTAAAAAACCCATGGGGGTGAATAATTTGCCTTACAGGACAAGAAATAAATCAGAATTAACGATCGAGATCATTATTGGAATACTCGGACTGGTTATCCTTTTTATAATGGTAACCGGAGGATTTATCAAATAAATTTATCTGGAAAAGTTTTCATTTTTTTTCCCATTTTTCCAGGTGCATGACCTTTGACAGAGTGGAACCTTTGATTATTTCATCCCGTATCCGGTTCTCATTCTTTTCCACTTCCACTGCGCGCCTGGCAAGTTCGTATGCCCGCTCCTTTGGCACTACTACCACACCGTTGTCGTCCCCCACAATATAATCGCCCTGGCGCACCACCTGACCAGCGCATTTGATCTCTGCATTGATCTCACCAAAGCCTTTGGGCTCACCGGCATTTGGTACTACTGCCTTTGCAAATAACGGGAATCCCAGTTTCCTGATATCATCCACATCCCGCACAGCCCCGTCAATAACCACTCCGGCAATACCTTTGTTTATACAGCTCAAAGTGGCCAGTTCACCCCAGGGGGCTACCCTGTCACTGCCGCCGTTATAGATCACAATAACGTCCCCCTCTCTGGCAACATCTATTGCCTCAACTGTCTTTGCCCAGTCACCTTCAAAGGTCTGGACAGTTACAGCAGGCCCCACCAGCTTAAGTCCCGGATTTATCGGGAATAATCCATGCATTGCACCTTTGCGATGCATGGCATCACTGATATTGGGGGTGGATACCTGGGTAAGCAACTGCCTGGTCTCCTCCTCAATTGTGAACTTTTTGATAATTGATGAATTTGGTTTATCTATACTCTGACGTATCTTTCTGGCAGATGCAGCAACATCTGATGTACGAACAATATTACCACCTACAATTACAATATCAGCACCATATAACACGGCTTTAGCAGCCGAATCGGCATCTAACCCTCCTGCAATTGCAATCGGAATCTGAATTTCATCCCTCATTTTTTTAAGCACATCTATGGGATCTGTCCCTATCATCTGCAGATCAGTACCCACATGGATGTTTATTATATCCACACCCAGTTGTTCAAGTTCCTTAGCACGACTTACCGGGTCAGGAACAGAGATCATATCTGTCATGAGCCTGGCACCATATTTATCAGCAGCCCTGATGGCATCTGATATTGTGGAATTGTCAGAACTACCCAATATAATAATAATATCAGCACCGGACTTGGCCGCCATTTCTACTTCAAGGGCGCCAGTGTCCATGGTTTTCATGTCAGCCAGGATTGTCTTGTCACGAAAATTATCACGCATTGTTCTAACAGCATTCATCCCTTCACTCTTGATCAGGGGTGTACCTACTTCGATCCAATCCACACCACCCTGTATGGCCTCACCGGCAATCCGGATTGCTCGATCCAGATCAAGGATATCAAGAGCTACCTGCAGGATTGGCCGGGGATTGGTCATAAATGTTAGATGTTGTTTATCAGGCAAAACTCTATTTGATTATCTTCGAAGCAACTTTTCGAGAACGTCCCCTACAAAAACCCCGATAATGAACTCGATGGTAATTATTCCGATCAGAATAATAAACAATATGGCCCCGCTAATTCCTACTAACAATCCACCAGTCAGCCCGGCAATAATTCCCCCTGCTAAGGTGCCAAATAAAAACACAATTATCCCAATTATGATGCCGATACTTAACCCGATCTTCAGGCCTTTGAACAGGATCTTGAGATAATTTTCAGTTCCTTTGTTAAAAAAACCGTATACAATTCCAAATATTACAATAATGATTGATAGATCGCCTGCCATTTTTTAGTCAACTCAATATAATCTGCCTGTTAAAATAATTGAATGATTTATATATGTTTAAGCTTTTCGCGATTTCTCAAAAGGCTGTGTAGTCCCACAATTCTTTCGCATAGAACTCTTTGCAATTTATTCTCTTCTCCAGTCTCACGATATTATTTCCAAATCTGTTCAACTCTCCTGATATTTTGAAATGCTCTGAGATAAGATTTCAGAGTGAAATTTAATGCGAAATCTTTTCAGGATTATACATTTATCAAGGAGTCCGAAAAGGTTATACTACATGCAATTCTTTTTTCCATTATAGTAATAGAAGAATCCATGAGTGATAAACCAGGATAAAACCAGGATAATTCATTAGGATTAGCAATATGTCAGAAAAATTAAAGCAAAAATCGGAAGAATGCACATTTTTAACAGCAGAGAGTGAAGATACTTACAGAAAAAAAATTCCCGGTATTGTTGATTCAATCATTGGAACATGTTCCAATGAGGTATGTTTTGACCATGTGGATGCAAAAATGATCCCTTCAAAGGATTCTGTGATTGAGATCATCGATATCGTGAAGCATATACTTTATCCAGGTTATTTCGAACATCAAATAATCGATAGAAATAATCTTCCCTACCATATCGGTAGTGAAGTAACAGATCTTTTTGAGAAACTTTCAAAGCAAATAGCACACAGCATCATGCATGACTGCCATCGTTACGGACTGGAATGCACAGAGTGTATTGACAGGGGCCAAAAAGAAACCACCATATTTTTACAAAAGATCCCGAAACTGCGCGAAATTCTGGCCTCTGACATCCGAACCGCCTATGATGGAGATCCGGCAGCTAAGAGTCACGATGAAATTATTTTTAGTTACCCTGGACTTTTTGCCATAACTATTTACAGAGTTGCGCATGAGTTATATATACAAGATATACCTCTTCTTCCACGTATTATGACAGAATACGCCCACAGCAGTGTAGGTATTGATATTCACCCCGGTGCAACGATTGGACGTTCCTTTTTCATAGATCATGGCACAGGAGTGGTTATTGGAGAAACGTGTATAATTGGCAGCAATGTTCGAATCTATCAGGGTGTCACCCTGGGGGCCTTAAGTTTTCCTAAAGATGAAGAGGGTGATATTGTCCGTGGTACCAAGAGGCATCCAACCATTGAAGATGATGTTATTATCTATTCAGGAGCTACTATACTGGGTGGCGAAACAGTAATCGGAGCACGTTCGGTCATCGGTGGTAATGTCTGGATGATCCAATCAGTACCACCCGATACTACGGTAATGTTAAAGGCACCGGGTTTAATTTACAAAGACCATCATACATTCTGAAGATCATCATCAAGCACATATTCAGCTTCATTATTTAAGGGAGGAAATAAAGATGGGAAAAATCTATGATGATATCACTCAGACTATTGGGCAAACTCCGCTCGTTCGACTTAACAGGATAACCGAAGGGTGCCAGGCAACACTGGTAGCAAAGCTTGAATCATTTAATCCATTGGGGAGTGTAAAAGAACGTATTGCTCTTAGCATGATCCAAGCTGCCGAGAAAGATAACCTCATTAATGAAAATACTGTCATTATCGAACCAACGTCAGGGAATACAGGAATTGGTTTGGCATGCGTATGTGCTGCCAAAGGGTATAGGTTAGTCCTTACGATGCCGGATACAATGAGTATTGAACGAAGAAAAATCATGAAAATTTTGGGAGCAGAACTGGTTCTTACACCTGGTATAAAAGGAATGAATGGTGCCATAGAAAAGGCAGCAGAACTTAATAAAGAATTCACAAATTATTTAATTTTGCAGCAATTCAGTAATCCTGCTAACCCGGAAATACACCGGCAGACCACTGCTGAAGAGATCTGGAACGACACTGATGGCGCTGTGGACTTCTTTATAGCCGGAGTAGGAACAGGGGGAACCATTACAGGCGTGGCAGAAGTAATAAAAGCCCGTAAACCAGCATTTAAAGCAATAGCGGTAGAACCTAAGGATTCACCTGTTCTATCTGGCGGGAAGCCCGGACCCCATAAAATTCAGGGAATTGGTGCCGGGTTTGTACCAGATGTACTAAATACCGGCATAATTGATGAAATAATCCAGGTGAGTAATGAGGAGGCTTTTGAAGCAGCGAAAACTCTTGCCCAAAAGGAGGGCATTCTGGCAGGTATCTCTTCCGGAGCAGCCATTTGTGCTGCACTAAAGATTGCCCAACGACCGGAAAATGCAAAAAGTTTGCTCGTGGTATTTCTTCCGGATACGGGAGAACGTTATCTCAGTACTCCACTGGCTGATTTTAATGAGGACTAATTGTCTGACCAGTTTTTGAACTTGCAACTGATTAGAGCTAAAATCACATGGGAAATCTTTTCGTGAATATACAGTCATCAACAGATTTCGAAAAGTTCATATTGGGGCAGATTAAAACAGACTTATTATTACTATTATATTATTACTATCGAGGAAATTGAAATGGCAAAAGAAGATAAGAAATTAATGTTATCAGAAAATGATTGTATTGGTTGCGGCATCTGTGTAACTGTATGCCCTACAAATATGAGGCAGGAAAAGGATATAAATTTTGATGTGGACTCAGAACCCAGGGCCATTACCATACACAAAGGTCGTGCAGTGATAGACTACGATTTGTGCAAAGCCTGCGGGATATGCACCAAGAACTGTCCGCTCAATTCGCTGACAATTGAAGTTGTAGCATAGATTTGGGGATGAAATCCCTATTATTCTTTTGTTTTATGATATGAAGTATAAATTTCTCCTTAAATATCGAGATATCAAAGCTGATAATTTCTCTAATACATTGAGAAGAAAAGCAA
>DATKUV010000095.1:0-8905 GCA_035530415.1 Candidatus Nanoarchaeia archaeon
GCATTAATTTTTGGTAAAACAGCCATGTCCTGAGCATTGAAAGCATAATTACGTCCGTCGCTACCGGCAAACGTTGATATATCCTTCAGTATTCGCACAACTATGTATTCTTTAGTTAAATCCTTTTTCCCAAGATCAGCACTTTCTGTTACGAGTGTTTCAATTGTTGTAGAAATATCTTCATGAGTATCTTCAGCTAAATGAGTGTCAGCTGAAAGGACTTTAGCGGCTTCTACTTCATTATCTGCAATATCCTTTTCAATTTCCTTATCAACTGGTTCATAAACGGAGTCGACTTCCACTTCTTTTTCCTCAATTGCCCGGCTATGATCGTCAGTTGATATTGAAGGTTCTGTCTCAATATCTTCTGGAACATCAATCTCTTGTTCTACATCCTGGATATTTGGAATTTCAATATCATTTTCAATATCATTCCCCAGAATTGGTTCTATGGTGTTTTTCTTTGCATGTAAAATAGTGTTCAGCATCTGGTGGTATATGTCCCGCTCTTCAGGGGTCATGTAATCAATATCGTGGCTAATATTTCGTGGGTTTTTTGAAAACGCTTTGCCAGAGGCCATTTTGATAATCTTGCGTGTCCTTTTATTGAATATTTTTTCAACAGCTGATAAAGCGTTTTTAAGTTCATATTGTATCATTACGGCTTCTTCTGAATGCCGTCTTGAGATTTTTCGTTCGACCTCTTCAAGTTCTTTAAAATAATGATTAACCTGGTTGTAGAAATCCGGTGATATCCTTGAAAGGGTGGGTTTTTTCTCTTCTTCCTGAACTCTGACAAGGTCTTCGTATTTCATACTCTGACCTCCATATATTCAGCCCCGCCCCTGCACATCAGGTAGATAGCAGCATATTCAGGTAATATGTTTTTTCCCTCATCCAGTTCAAATCTCTCATCCATCATTTCAATTGTAGTAGGTTTGGTGACATTTATCTTTATCTCATTATTTCCGAACACCACGGCATCAATAAGTGGATCAAAATCATATAATTGGTCCACAGTCAATGATATCACTTTCATGCCTGATTTTCCGTGAAGGGACGATGCCACCCTGATTAGACGCTTTACATCTGCGGTAACTGGTTCGTCAATATGTCCTTGAATATTATGGATGATATTCTGAATTGAAGTATCCCAGAACTTTGCATGGAGTAAACTTAAAGCATCAAAGTTCCCTTTTCTTAATTGTGCAAGATGTTTGGGATTGTTCATGGTCTCTATGATCTTTTCAGCTTTTTTCTTTCCTATGTTCTTGAATTCTGTAAGTTTTTGTTCAGCATGTTCATCCCTTGCCAATTCCTGCAAATATTTTATCAATTCCTGATTCACTAACCGTCCCCATCCCCCCTGGGATTCGGAAGGCATTTTCAGGATTTTTGACTTCTTCTCATCCCCTTCAATAATTTCTCTTTTGAAGATATGGGATGTATTTAATCCAGTCCCGCCGATATAGTCCACGATCTCCCTGCGCTGTGCACTATCAAGGGTCAATACCCTTGGATCACGAACATGGATGTGGTACCCCCGACCACCTGAAAAGGCGATGTGAAGTTCATCATCCTCAAAACCGAAATCATCAGTCAGAAAGCCGATCAATTTTAAGGTTTCTTTTTTTACATCATCCAGCATACCCTTGTAAGAATCGGCAGGTTCTGGCAGGTGATCAGCATCAAGGTCGAAGATCAGATCAGCACCCAGCCATTTCTTTTCATTCATAGTTCCCGCAGCCGGGTGTTCATAATAGGCTGCCGAATGGTACACGTGTGCAGGGACCATGGCCTGGACATATTCCTGCATTTCCAGATCGCTTAAAAATCCTTTATGCCGCCGCATACCCGATTGAGGATCAAACATCAAAAAGCCCCATTCACGCTGTTTAAGGTTTGGGGGTGATTGAGGCGGGTCTTTTTTATAATGCTCCTGAAACTTTTTTTTTATAAAAAAGGTAGTTGTGGGGTTCATCTTCCGATTTATTTTAATTATGCTTGTATGTAAAATATGTTGTTTAAGCAATTAATATTATTTGTTATTTTTTTTTGAATTTTTCCAAATACCAGCACTGATCAGATGATGAAAAAACTAATCAATCAAAGCGTTTTGTATAAACATGACAATATGGCATCCCTCTTTTTTTAGTATAGTAATCTTGATGATAATCCTCAGCTTTCCAGAAGGTGTCAGCTTCTTTTAATTTGGTCACAACATTGTATCCTTTCTCTTTCAAAATATTGATCACATTTTCTGTTATTGCTTTTTGTTTATTATCCAAATAAAATATAATAGAGCTATACTGTTCCCCGATATCAGGCCCCTGTCTGCCGATCTGCGTAGGGTCATGAATTTCAAAAAACAATTTCACCAACTCTTCATAAGAAACCCTGACTGGATCATATACCACTTTCACTGCTTCAACATGTCCTGTTTTCTTCGAGCATACGTCCTCATAAGAAGGCTCATCTTTATGTCCGCCGACATACCCAGCTGTTGTCTCAAGTACTCCTGGTTTTTGTTGCATATAATATTCAACACCCCAGAAACATCCTCCTGCAAATATTGCCTGACCTGTTGTTATTTGGGCTTCCGCAACAAAATTCAATGAGGTTGAGTTGACACAATGGCGTACATTTTTCGGAGTGCTGCCTTCTCCAGTGAAGACATGTCCAAGATGCCCTCCACAATTGGCACAGGTTATTTCAGTCCTGATGCCGTCCTTATCAGGCACCTTTGTTACGGCCCCCTCTATCTCATCATCAAAACTGGGCCAGCCGCAACTGGATTGAAATTTATCCTTTGACCGATATAACATTGCATCACAATACTTGCATGCATACACGCCTTTGGAAAAATGTTCATTATATTCCCCTGTAAATGGCGGCTCAGTCCCTTTATGTATTATAATTGCCTCTTCTTTTTGAGTAAGTTTGTTGATTATTTAACCTCCCAATATGAACAGTGTTTTTTATCAATAAATAATATTTCCCTGGCAGACTATCAAGCATTAATTATTTGTTCCAACTGTCATCGGCCTGATACAAACATTCATTTCATCTTCTTCAATAATTCTGCCAGATCCCATCCTTCTATTTTGTTGTCATTCATGAAATCTTTAGTACTCTTTGTAAATCCTGCTTTTGATACCATCAGGAAATGTTCCTCACGTTCATTGTTGTACCAGTCTACAAGAATGCGTTTATCCAGTAACTTCTTGATTTGATTTACTCCCAGAGGTCTGGTGTTCCATTTCACCTCGCCCAAAAATACCCTGTAAGGATTCTCCCCGATGGCTGCAATGTCAATCTCATCGCCCCTGCGGTTCCACCACGCGCCCATCTTTACTGGTGAAAAGGGTAGGTTATCAAATACAATATCTCTTGCAATTTGTTCAAAAACAGGGCATGTAAAGGATGAAAGTGACGTTTTTATTCTGTCAAAAACCAGGTCATATTTGCCTGATTCAGTAAAAGACATATTCGGATTGATAAATCTGAACCAGAAATGTACCATCTGGTCTTTTATTGCATATCTTCCCATTTTCGTTCCTTTTATAATGGGCGCTCTGCGTTCTATGATCTCATAAGTGTTCACAAGGTCATGCAGGTAACGGCTCAGGCTTTTCATTTCGATGCCTGTTGTATCAGATATCTCTTTTAGTGTGCCCTTGCCGAACGATACTGCTTCCAGTATGGAAAAATATGTCGTGTAGTTGTTCCCGAATTCGCTTATTAGTATCTGTTTTACTTCATCTTTCAAAATGGCATTCTCACTTAAGATGAGCGTTCTTATTACATCTTCGTAGGTGGTTATCCCATAGTCCTCGATCAATTGATAATATCTGGGTACGCCACCAAAGGTTGCATAGAGTGCGATAATTTCTTCTTCATTCGTAAATCCCAGATCCTGGCAGATCGTTCTGATATAATTATATGAAAGAGGTTTTAGGTCAATACGTGAAGTTGCCCTGCCGTAGAGCGGTTCTTTTGCGTTTATGAATATCTTTTTCATAAGTCCAATGTATGATCCTACAAAGACCAGTAATATTGGAGTGTGATCATGATACATATCCCAGTATTTCTGAAATATTGAAAAGATCGCAGGATCAACATATGTGAAGTTCTGGAATTCATCGAATACAATCTTGAGATGATTTTCTTTTGAATATTCGAACAGGAATCTTACAAGATCGTCCCAATTCGAGAATTCGGGTACAAACCCGATCAATTCGGTTTTTAATATGTCAGAATATTCCCGAAGAAGCAGTGAACTTGTTTTCTTGTCTACAAAAAAGTAGATGGAATCCATTGATTCAATTATAAGCCTGGTCTTGCCCACGCGCCGTCTACCAAACATCACAAGCATGTGGGCATGCTCTTCACTGAGTTGCCCGAGGTTTCTGATTGCCTGTAGTTCGTTTTTTCTATTTTGAAATTCCATGTATATCTAATTCTATTTTTTAGTATAATACTGTTTTGTAGAATTAGATTATAGTGCGATCTGCCCCAACACCATAATTTCAACTTTCTCTTTTCATAAAAAATGCAGGGAGATGGCAAAAGAATTGCACCCTGATATGCCAACTGTAGACAATGAGTAATTCAAGAAGCTTAATATTGCACATAAGATACTGAAGAGAGAATTGACCTAGTGTCAAGTCAATCCTCAAGTGTCGGATTAAGCCGAGATAACTTAATCCTTGCGTCCTCAGTAGTAAGAGATTGTCGGAAAAGTGATGAAAACGAACATTTCGTAACATCTTCATTAGACAAATCGTTGTGCTACGGTTTGCTGTAATTTTTCCAGAGTTTAAAATACCTCAAAATATATGCTTTTCCGACAATCTCAAAATACTATTATGGTGGTGGCAGTTCAGGAAGTGCTGGGATAAGAATGAAGCATACTTTTTTTGAAAAATATCCCGCTCTTAAAATATCCCCTAAAGAACAAGAGCCGTTTATTGAATTAGCCGATATCATCATTGCCAAAAAAGAACGAGGCGATGACACCACAACCGAAGAGAAACAAATCGACCAGCTCATCTACAAAACCCTACCTCTTGACCCCCGAAGAGATACAGATTGTCGAGTAGTTTAATGAGGAAAAATATGATAATCACAAAAAAGTGAAATCTATTGATATGTACGGCCTATAAAAGTCCCATATTCGTTTTTCGGATTACCTCATCATAATTCTTGTATCCAAGCAATTCCTCGATCGCATCTGAATGTTTCCCTTTGATACTGGTCAGCTCATGGGACGGATAATCTGTAATACCCTTCGCAAAGACCTTACCGTCACTTACAATCTCGATTATATCGCCCCTGTCGAACACACCAATCACTTCAAGAATACCAGATGGTAACAGCCCCCTGTTGTTCTTTAAGGCATCTTCAGCGCCTTTGTCCACAATGAGCTTTCCCTGCGATTTGGATAAGATTATCCAGCGCGTCCTGTTTTTGTGCTTTTCAATGGGTGCAACGAACAGTGTCCCGATTTCCTCGCCTTCCATTATTCTCAATATCGCATTATCCACATCATTGTTGGCTATCACCATATGGCAGCCTGACATGCACGCTATTTTGGCAGCTTCTATCTTTGTCCTCATCCCGCCAACCCCTTTCATGCTTGTAGGACTGCCAGCACATTTCTCAATTTCAGGAGTGATCTTTTCAATGGTACTGATAAGTTTTGCATTCCCGTTTTTCTTTGGATTCTTATCATACAGCCCATCTATATCAGATAACATGATCAAAAGTCCTGCTTCAACCTTACTTGCCACCATTGCAGACAGTTTGTCATTATCTCCAAACGTTGCCTCGATCTCGTGAACACACACAGGATCGTTTTCATTGATGATCGGGATCACGCCAAACTCCAGCAATTCGTTGATGCTGTTTCGAAGGTTCAGATATGTCAACCGATTTGAGAAATTTTCATATGTCAGGAGCATCTGCGCAACATTCATACCGAATTTATCAAAAGCCATTCGCCATTTCCGCATAAGGACAGTCTGACCAACCGCGGCAGCAGCCTGTCGAATAGGAATTTCCCGCGGACGCGTTTTCAATTGTAGAAGTTCAACCCCGATCCCGATAGCACCAGAACTTACAATAATCACGGCCATTCCAAGCTTTTTGAGTTCTACTACCTGACGTGCAATGTTTTCTGTTAATAGTTCATTGAAACTTCCGTCATCATTGGACAGAGATGAAGTGCCAATTTTGATAACGATCCTGTTAATGTCCTTAAAAAGTGCTGCTCTGTTAATCATATCAGCTTTTACCTTCCATTGTATCAGCAAAACTGGTATTCAGTTTTTTGTGGGTAAACTTCCTGGCGTTCTTCCCGGTATAGTCTGCTACCTTGTCCCCGTTTCCAATAAGGATATATTTATAGATCAACAGCCCTTCCATTCCTACCGGTCCTCTTGCATGTATCTTATTGGTACTTATCCCCACTTCTGCGCCTTTCCCGTACCTGAAACCGTCTGCGAACCTGGTGGATGCGTTCCACATCACGCTTGACGAATCCACAAGGTCCATGAACCTTTCAGCATTTTTGTTATTCTCAGTTACTATAGCATCAGTATGGTGGGATCCATACCTGTTAATATGGTGGATACCCTCTTCCAGTGAATCCACAACTTTGATAGATACGACCAGATCATTATATTCAGTGCTCCAGTCCTCTTCAGAAGCACGAAGCACAGCTTTTAGAAATCCCATTCCTTTCAGGAGGTCGAATAAGCGGATACAACATCGAAGTTCAACTCCGGCATCATTGAATTTCCTCCCCATTTCAGGCAGGAACGTCTCAGCAATATCACTGTGCACAAGAAGGGTTTCCATGGCATTGCAGACTGCTGGATATTGGACCTTTGAATCATAGCATACATCAAAAGCTTTTGAAAGGTCAGCCTCATTGTCTACATACACGTGGCAGATACCATCAGCATGGCCAAGGACAGGAATCTTTGTATTATCCTGTATATACTTTACAAACTCGTTAGAGCCTCTGGGAATGAGGAGGTTCAGATACTCGTCAAGTTCCAGTATTTCATTGACCTCTTCTCTTGTTTCCATAAGAGCAAATGCTTCTTTTGGCACATCTTCGATGCTCTCAATAGCACTCGAAAGTACCTCAAAGATCGTCATGTTGGAAATGGCTGCTTCGCTCCCACCTTTGAAAACCGTGGCATTTCCGCTTTTCAGGCAAAGCGACATTATCTGTGGGATGACATCAGGACGTGATTCAAAGATAACACCTATCAGGCCGATGGGACAGCTTATCTGGAACAGCTCAAGACCATTATCAAGTTCAAGCGCACTAAGTGTTTTTCCAACAGGATCCTCTAATCCGACCAAATCGTTGATCCCGGCTATCATTTCGTCAATCTTGGTATTATCAACTTTGAGTCTGTTAACAAGAACTTTTTGGACATTTTGGGCTTCTGCGGCTTCCACGTCTTTTTTGTTGGCAGATATTATTTTGTCCCGGTTAGAATCCAATGCAGATGCCATTGCATTAAGGGCTCTGTCCTTCATATGACCTGGCACGCTGGCAAGGGGGATAGAAGCACTTTTTGCAATTATTACTTTGGTTTTAATGTCTGCGGTCATGATTATCCACTATCATAGTTTAGTCAATATTAAAGAAGCATTCTACATCTTTTTTCCTTAAATATATTGTTTTGATCAGTCCATTGTGACTACCGCGCCACCAGGACCGTACACCTGGCCTTTCTGACCACTTCCAGTGCCACGCTCCCCATCTCCTGGTTAAACTCGCTCTCGCCCTTACTGCCCATGACAATGGTATGCACATTATACTGCTCTGCAGCATCAAGTATTGCCTTTGCAATGGATTCTGCACATAGCCCCTTCTTAGGCATCCGTTGTATGCTGACCCCAACCAGGATCTTGTGCACTTCGACCCCCATCTTTTCCCCCATCTCAACCACATGTTTGAGCACGTCCTCCCCTTTTGCCACCAGCTCCTCCCTGGTCGAATCCTTCCTGGCCACGGCCACGTAGATAGCAGCCATACTGATATCGTAGGACCTGGCGACCTTCATGGCCGCCATCTCTGCTTTTTTGCCCCATACCGAGCCGTCTGTCGCCATTAATATCTCGTATTTCGTCATGCCACTACCTCTGTTCTTCTGATCTTCTGCTCGAATTTATTCATTGCCATCATCAGACCGAATATCACGGCCTGAGGCCTGGGGGGACAGCCCGGGATATATATATCCACTGGCAATACCCTGTCAACACCACCGCCGCTTGCGTACGTATCGCCAAAGATCCCGCCATTACATGCACATGACCCCATGGCTGCCACCAGTTTCGGTGACGGGGTGGCATTATAGGTCTTGAGCAGGGCAAGTTCCATATTCCTGGTAACAGGACCGGTGACCAGCAACATATCTGCATGACGGGGAGAAGCCACGATATGTACACCGAACCGCTCAATATCGTAAATGGGATTTGAAAGTGCACTCACTTCCACCTCGCAACCATTGCATGAACCTGCGTCCACTTCACGTATATGCAGCGAGCGGCCGAAGATATCAGTTATCCTGGAATGTAATTGCTGTCCCATGATCTGGATCTCATCTTCAATTGTCATACTTTCCTCCGGATAATGCAGCACAGGTCATCCTTGCTCTTTGAGGCCATTTCATATTCCTGTGTAAGTTTAATGGCACCACTTGAACATACCTCCTCGCAACGGCCGCAGAATATACATCCACAGTATGATAATGTAAGCACCATTTCCCTTTTATCTTCCCTGAGATCTATCGCTCGGGATGGGCAAACAGCTGCACATTCCCCGCAAAAGGTACATTTATCAGGGAATAATTCCGGTTTTCCGCGGAAATCTACCGGGGCA
>DATKUV010000096.1:0-7996 GCA_035530415.1 Candidatus Nanoarchaeia archaeon
CGTGCCACGTGGATGCCGTAGCTCTTATCAGTGACACCAGGGACGATCTTACGTAAAAATACCAGGTCGTGACCTTCTTCTTTTACTGCTATATGGTAGTTCTTTACCCTTTTCAGAGAATCCAGATTAGTAAGCTGGTGATAGTGGGTGGCAAACAGTGACCTTACACCCACCCGTCCACGATTATGTATATATTCCACCACGGCACGGGCAATGCTGTAACCATCAAAGGTGCTGGTACCCCTGCCGATCTCATCCAATAGGATCAGGCTCTTTGGTGTGGCATTGTTCAGGATGTTGGCAAGTTCCACCATCTCCACCATAAAGGTGCTCTGCCCGCTGGCCAGGTCGTCAAAGGCACCCACCCTGGTAAATATCCGATCCACTATGCCAATGGAAGCATAGGAAGCGGTCACGAAACTACCCATCTGGGCCATAATAACAATAAGCGCAGTCTGACGCATATATGTGGATTTACCTGCCATGTTGGGACCGGTAATGAGCAGGAACTGGTCGCTGTCACAGTCCATCTGGGTGTCATTGGGCACGAACCCGCCAGGGACTGAATGTTCAACAACAGGGTGGCGCCCGTCCCTGATCAGTATGTTGCAGTTTTCATTGATCTCGGGCCTGACATAGTTATTGTTCACAGCCACTTCAGCCAGGCTTATAATAGCATCAAGCTGGCCAATTAATTGGGCAGTCTGCTGCAGTTCACTGGCATATTTGGAAATTTTCGAGACTATCTGGGAGAACAGATCGTGTTCCAGAGCTACACTTCTGTCGCTGGCAGAGAGGATCTGTGCCTCCTTTTCTTTAAGTTCGGGTGTGTAGAACCGCTCGGCATTTGAAGTGGTCTGTTTCCTGATATAATCTTCAGGCACCTGGGACAGATTGGTCCTTGTCACCTCAATAAAATACCCGAATACCTTGTTATATCCAATCTTGAGGGATTTTATCCCGGAGCGCTCCCGTTCTTGTTGCTGGAGTTTTGCCACCCATTCCTTACCATGGGCTGCCATGTCCTTTAATTCATCCAGTTCGGCATTGTACCTTTGTTTTATCATACCGCCATCGCGTATAACCAGGGGTGGCTCATCTACAATGGAGCTCTCCAGCAGGTCTGTCAGTAAAGTAAAATCACCCAATCCCTCATTAATTGAGTTCAACAGATCAGATTTAATATCACTTTCTAATGCAGTCCGAACCTGTGGTAGAACTGATAATGATGTCCGAAGTGCTACCAGGTCACGGGCATTAGCATTGCCGTAGACTATCCGGCCGATAAGCCTCTCCATGTCCCTGATGCCGGCCAATAAAGTCCTCAGGTCATAGCGCAGCAGGGTGTTTTTAGCCAGTTCTTCTACACTGTCCAGCCTGCTATTGATATCTCTTACAGAGATCAAAGGTTGCAGGATCCATTTGCGCAGCAGCCTGGAGCCCATGGGTGTTTTGGTATGATCCATAACCTTGAGCAGTGACGATTCAAATGATCCGTCACGCACATTTTTTACCAGTTCAAGATTACGCAGGGTAATGGCATCCAGGACCATGAACTGGTTATCAAAATAAGTCCTGGGTGTCTGGATATGATCCAGTTCCCTCATCTGGGTCTCCAGCACGTACGCCAGTGCGGCCCCTGAGGATGACACTGCTGCTGAGAGGTCTTCCAGTCCCATGCCCTCTAAGGTAGTTGCACCAAAATGTTCCAGCAGACGCTCCCTGGCAATGCCTGCTTCAAATGCATCAGCATCATGTTCATGTACTACAACTTTTAATTGTGCTTTTAGCTTCTCTCCCAGGCCGCTGAAGAGTTCTGGCGGAAGAATGCACTCGGCAGGATGCATACGGACGGCTTCGCTCATTATCTTATCAAAGGGGGGCGCATCCTGGACCTGTGTGGTCATGAACTCCCCAGTTGAAATATCCAGAAAAGATATGCCGAAATCATTTCCGTTCCTGGCAACTGACATCAGGTAATTGCTGCCTGAATCTGAGAACATGGATGAATCAATGATAGTACCTGGTGTGACAACCCTGACCACACCCCGCTTGACCACTCCCTTCGCCTGTTTTGGATCTTCAAGCTGTTCGCAGATGGCCACTTTGTACCCTTTCTTGATCAGGCGCGGCAGGTATGTATCCAGGGCATGGTAGGGTATGCCTGCCAAGGGCATCTTTTCACCGTCTATATTCTTCCCCCTGGTTGTGAGTGTTATCTCAAGTTCCCGTGAAATGGTCTCGGCATCACCTCCAAATGATTCATAGAAGTCGCCCATCCTGAACATGATAAGGGCATCAGGATGCTGCTGCTTGGCGTCATAGTACTGGCGCATGGCAGGGGTTAGATTTTGCATGAGGTGGGCTCCGATTGGATAGTGATTATGTGAAGGGTATGTATAGGTGGGGGGAGTATTTTTGTTTTGGGGTTTTGTAAATGACTGGATGATTTATGTCAAATCTTTTGGTTTTGAGGTTTATTTTTACAGTCAACTTTTTTATAGCACCATATAACAAAAATGTTATATAACAAATTTGTTAAATATAATTATTTTGAGTGATATTATCGTACCTGTTGATAGTACTGTAACGGGAAATCATGTGTAAGATGCACTTTCTACAATGAAAAAATCATAATGGCTAGCATTAAATAAATAAAATAAAATCTATATTAGAACCCTAATTTTTAATATAGTTGAAAAGACATTAGATATAACTCAAACCAAATATTTGTACAGAGCGAAGAAAACGAATAAAAGTGAAAATAACCATGTTGCAACTAATCGTAAACGGAATAGTCGTGGGAAGCATCATCGCCCTGGCAGCCATCGGCCTGACAATGGTGTACGGTGTCCTGAATTTTGCCAATTTCTCACATGCTGATTTCCTGGCGTTAGGAGCATATATTGCTTTTGTACTAAATACGGTCCTGGGCATCAATATATTATTATCATTTTTTATTGCCATAGCAATTTCAGGTGCACTGGGTGTGCTCCTGGACTTCCTGATATGGAAGCCTATGCGAAAGAAGAATGCTGACCTTGTAAGCCTCATCATTATTTCCATAGGACTTGCCCTGATAGTCAGGAACGGGATAATCTTTATTTGGGGAGGCAGCACCAGGAATTTTGATCTGCCTGTACAAAAAGGAATTGAAATGCTGGGAGTAACAGTGACCCATAACCAGTTCATAGGAATAGGCACTGCCATCCTGTTCATGGTGCTGGTCCATTATTTCCTGAAACGCACTAAGATGGGTAAGGCCATGCGGGCTATCTCTGATGATATTAACCTGGCCAGGGTATCAGGTATTGATGTAGACAAGGTCATTATGTGGATGTGGTTCTTAGGGATCGGGCTTGCAGGTGCGGCCGGTGTATTGTACGGTCTGGAAACCACTATCAGGCCTAATATGGGGTGGTTCCTAATCCTTCCTATGTTTGCAGCTGTTATCCTTGGAGGTATCGGCAATCCATACGGTGCCATGGTTGGTGGAATGGTAATAGGGCTGTCCCAGGAATTGAGCATGCTCATCCTCCCGTCAGAATACAAAATGGGAGTAAGCCTTGCGATTATGATACTTGTATTGCTGGTCAAGCCTGAAGGATTATTTAAGGGGACAAAAGCATGATAGACTATCTGGTAGCCATCAGTCTGATCGTGGGTATCTATGCCATATTTTCAATAGGTCTTAACCTGGAATGGGGTTTCACAGGACTTATTAACTTCGGCCATGTAGGATTTTTGGCAATCGGTGCTTACACGACAGTCCTGATGAACCTGAGTGGTTGGCCTCTGTGGATATCTATGATCGCAGGTGTGGTGCTGGCAGGTTTTTTTGGCCTTTTGATCGGTATCCCTACTCTCAGACTCAGGAAAGATTATCTTGCCATAGTCACTATCGGTTTTTCAGAAATAGTCAGGCTGTTCCTGCTTAATGAGGAATGGTTAACAAGAGGTCCCATGGGACTATTCGGTTATGAGAGGCCATTTGAATCAATCGTGCCCTTTGATTATAATTATTTCCTCTTTATCCTGATATTCGGCTCACTGTTGGTCATTTACCTGCTTGTTGAGAAACTCGTACACTCTCCATGGGGGCGGGTATTAAAATCCATAAGAGAGGATGAGGATGTTCCTGCTGCCCTTGGTAAAGACGTGTTCAGATATAAATTACAGGCGTTAATGATAGGTTCTGCCATTGCAGGATTGGCTGGTGCCTTTTTAGCATTTAATATCCAATACATCAATCCCCGCAACTTTATTCCAATGGAAACATTCTATGCATGGATCATAGTAGTGCTGGGGGGAAGTGCCAGGAATAAAGGCACTATCATTGGAGCCATATTAGTCCAGTCCTTTTATAGCGGTTCCCGGTACCTGCAGGACTTTATACCACTGGCATCTCACCAGATGGCGGCTTTAAGGGTCATGATCATTGGGTTATTACTGGTATTGCTGATGATGTACAAGCCACAAGGCCTGCTAGGCAAAAAAGAAGAACTGACACTGGGGCAATAACATGGGACAGGATATTCTAAAGGTCCAGGATGTGAAAAAGCATTTCGGCGGTGTAATGGCAGTTGATGGTGCATCTTTTACTATTGAAGAGCAGACCATCAGGGGGCTTATCGGTGCCAATGGAGCTGGTAAAACCACACTGTTCAATCTTATTACCGGATACTATAAACTTGACAGCGGTGAGATATTTTTCAAGGACGAAAGGGTGGATCAGTTGCCTACTTTCAAAAAGGCCCGCAAAGGCATGGTCAGGACATTTCAATTGACCAAGGCCCTGTCAAGGATGACTGTACTTGATAATATGCTGCTGGGTCCGAAAATGCAAAGCGGTGAGAGGATCCGGAATATATTTATCAGGCCAAAAAAAGTTGCTGCTGAAGAGGCAAAAGCAGTAGAAAAGGCAGTTGAGATACTGGATTTTTTTGATCTTACACATATGAAAGATGATTATGCAGGTGCCCTTTCGGGTGGACAGAAGAGACTGCTTGAGATGGCCAGGGCACTTATGACAGACCCGAAGATGCTTTTATTGGACGAACCTTTTGCAGGGGTAAATCCTACTCTGGCAAGAAAACTGGTCGGGCGTATTAAAGAGCTTAAGGAACGGGGCATGACCTTCCTCATTATAGAACATGATATGCCTCTGATCACCGAAGTGAGCGATACTCTCAGTTTCATGAATCAGGGCAAGATAATCCTTGAGGGAGCGCCAGAGGATGTAAAGCGGGATCCCAGGGTATTGGATGCATATCTTGGAGGTGGATGATGAGCATACTTCAGGTTGAAGGAGTAGTGTCAGGCTATACTGACATGGATATCTTAAACGGGGTATCCATATCTGTTGAAAAAGGCGAGATCGTCTCAATTATCGGTCCTAACGGCGCAGGCAAGTCCACATTACTCAAGACAATTATCGGGATGCTTAAGCCCAGAAGTGGTAAGATACTTTTTGAAGGACATGACATTTCAGGCATGACCACTCACAAGATTGTTGGCCTTGGCATGGGTTTTGTACCCCAGGAGAAAAATACATTTCCTTCTTTAACAGTAATGGAGAATCTGGAGATCGGTGGATTCCTTAAAAATGAGATCGATCATGTGTTTGAAGAGGTGTTCCATATCTTTCCAGTCCTTCGGGAAAAGCAGCATCATAGGGCAACCACCTTAAGCGGGGGCGAGATCAAAATGCTGGCAATGGGCAGGTCTATGATGCTGGAGCCGGACATGCTCCTTTTGGACGAACCTACTGCAGGTCTGTCTCCCAAGTTCAGGGAGATCGTGTTTGAAAAGATCAAGGAAATCAACAAAACCGGCTCTACCATCTTGATGGTGGAACAAAATGCCAAAAAAGCGTTATCTATTTCCCACCGCGGATATGTACTTGAATTGGGCCAGAACAGGTTTGAAGGCGAGGGTTCGACCCTGCTGGAAGATGAAAAAGTCCTGAAACTCTATTTAGGTGAGTAAAAAAGAAAAAAAAGAGAGAATCCTTCACTCAAGATCGATTGAATCTCCCCATTCTACACTACCATCTTCTGCGATCTGCCACTTGGCATAATATGCAGTGGTAATATCACCATTATCATCGAAGTTGACGTCACCGGAAGCTCCCTGGTAGTTGATCTCTTTTCCTTCTCTGATCAACATAAGACCTTCGCCGATATCTGTCACTTCAACACCGGGAGGATTGGCTACTGCCCTGATATTGTCCCGTATGGCTATGCCATCAACACTTCCGGCTTTTTCGATCGCAAGAGCAATGACTGCCGCAGCATCATATGTATTAGCAGTGAAAGTGGTTGTTTCGATCCCGTATTTTGCCATGTAGGCATCATTGAATGTCTGATATGCTGGCCCTGTGACGGTTGGATCAGGTGCAGTACCTTTGAATCCTGCAATAATGTAGTTTCCTTTAGTATCCTTGCCAACTGATTCAGCCAGTCCCTCATCTTTTAATCCTTCAGACAACAACCATTCAGTATCGTCCATAGCACCCTTTTGATAAGCTGATTTCAGGATCAAGCTGCCGGTCTCAGGGTAAGAGATCAGTATGATCACATCTGGATTATTTTTTGAAGCCAGTTCTATTTCAGAATCGAATATCGTGGCTGCAGGGTCATATTTTACCCTATCCAGTATCTTTCCTCCCATACTTTCGAACTCAGCTACAAATACCTTTTCAAAACCAACACCATAAGCATTGTTTAACACAAGGGTGCTTGCTGTTGTATAGTTCTCATCCATTGCAAGTATTGCCATGGCTTTGCCTTGAAGAGCATCTGAAGGGCAAGTTCTGAAATAAAAGTCATTGTCATCATAAGTAGTAAAGTCTGGTGCAGTATTTGAAGGTGAAATCTGGACCACATTATTTTTTGTGGTTATTTCAATAAATGCTAAGCTTATACTGCTACCTGCTGCCCCTATAATTGCAGGAACTTTATTGATCTTTACCAGTTTATTTGCGCCATCCACGGCTGCGATCTCCGAGGTCTGAGAATCTTCACTGATAAGTGTTACCTGGGATCCCAATAATCCTCCGTTCTCATTCACTTCTTCAATTGCAAGTGTGGCCGCATCTTGCATTGGCCCTCCGTAAGGAGCAAGGTCACCTGTAATAGACAATAAGGTACCTATTTTAACTTGTGTTGTTTTTTCGACATCATCTATTGCCTGGTCATCATTTTCTACACAGCCTGAAAAAGCTATGAAAGAAATGACAAATATCAATGCTATAAATCCGATTTTCATTTTGTTTAACATTATCACACCTCACTAACTTTATTTAATGTCAATATACTAACTTTTTGAAGTGAAGCCTTTTATTTATAATTATCGTTTTCAAGAGGAATAGATAATATAAAATTCTGAAGATGAATGTCATAAAATTGATTTGTCTTTTTGCGAAACCATTAAATCGAATAACGCTATACTGAAAGTACAATTCCATAGTGCACCGATGGTCTAGCGGTTATGACTTGGGCCTTCCAAGCCCACTACCCGGGTTCGAATCCCGGTCGGTGCACTTATTTTTTTTTTTTACATTTCTGTCAATCGAATAAATGGATTTTAATTTTAGGAATTGATAGGATAAAGTGAAATTATTTGGACGAAATGAAGGTGAGCTGAATAGTTACCACCCATTTTTTTCTGAATTTAATTTTATTATCTTCAAGTTAAACGAGATTTTTTTTAAATTGAAGAGTTCTTCTTTTATCTATAACATTTTTTAAAAATAATAATTATATATGTTGAAAAATAGAAACCTTTAAATATTTAACTAGCATATTAGAATGCAGAGGGGAATTTAATAAAATCTAATCGAAATTGAGTAAAAGGAGAATGTATTATGACTGAAGAAGTAAAGAAATATCACATTTTGTTTTATGGTAGTCCGTCTGGTTATCAAACAAATCGAGCTCAAATTTCTTTATACAACGATAAAAATAAAGTTGTAGCTTATATCAGGTTCAACGAT